>DATGFS010000011.1 GCA_035308905.1 bacterium
CGGCGCCGAAGGCGATGTCCCCCCGGTCGTCGAGCGCGGGATCGGCGAGCACCGTGAACGTCCCGCCGTCCGGGGCGCGGTCGCCGGTGCGGACGAGCAGCCGGAGCGAGGCGACCGGACTCCCCGGACCGGAGGTCCGCGGCGCGGCGGGCGCGGCGGCGCTGCCGGAATCGACCGCCGGGGTCGCACCGCGCAGCGCGGCGACCGGCGCCGCGAGCAGTGCGACGAGCAGCGCCGCCGGCGCGGCCGTGCGCAGCGGAGATCGGCGCGGTCGCATAGTTATTCTATTTTATCCTATCGCCGGAGGCGCCGTCAGACGCGAACGAAAATCCGGGCCCGGTACAGCGGAACCAGGACGAGCCACCACACCGCGACGTACGCGCCGGTATAGAGCCACAGCGCCGGCACCGTGCCGACCCGGGCGACGAGCGAGGCGATAATCGCCGATTCCAGCGAGACGAAGGCGCCGGCGGCAGTGCGCGCCTGCCAGGCGTCCAGCACGAGCAGCTTGAAGAGAATCGGCACCACGTAGGCTACGATCGCGTTCACGCCGAGCACGGCGAGCGGCGCGGCGACGGGACGCCAGCCGGCGACGTCGGCCAGCGCGTAGAACGCCGCCAGCAGCGCGAGCCCAAAGCCGCCGGCGAGCAGCGCGTACGACGGCGTCCAGAGCGGTTTGCTGAGCGGCAGGACGGCGCCCCAGACCCCGCCGCCGGCCGCGAGCGCGAGCCCTCCGAGCCCGACGGCCGCCACCGCCAATGCGGGATGGAGGGCCCGGCGCTCGTCCGGCACGCCCCACAGGACGCCGCGGCGGAGCACCTCGCCGGCCGCTCCGCCGATCAATGCGAGCGCGGAGGCGGGCGCGACGGAGAGCAGGCCCGCGACGTGATAGCGCGTCAGGTACGTGTCGTTGAGATACCGCACGATGTTGTGACTCTCGCTCAGCACGCCGGGCGCGGCGCCCGGAACCGGCACGAACGCGAGGAGCCCGGCGTAGCCGCCCAAGAGGCCCGCCGCGGCGGCGAGGCGCGCGAGGACCGGCAGTCCGCCGAGCGCGGCGGCTGCAAGATACGAAAGACCGAGCAGCTGGAGCACGTCGATGTTGAGCGCGAGCTGGCGCGCTTCGAGGGAATCGATCAGGACGCCGAGCGCGACGAGCAACACGGCCCGCCGCGCGATGCGCCATATCCGGAGCCAGACGGACCCGTGCGCCGCGTGGCTCTGCGGGATGGCGACGCCCATCGCGAGCACGAACCACGGCAGGATCATGTCCGTGAAGGTCACGCCCTGCCCCCACGGCGCGTGCATCAGCTGCCGGGGGGTGGCATTGGTCCACGGCACGTTGTTGACGACGAGCATGCCGGCGATGACGGCGCCGCGGAAGGCATCCAGCGATACAAGCCGGCGGGCTTTCGAAGTATCCATAAGAAGTCGGCCCCCGTTGCCATCTCGCAATGGCGCCCGAGCTAATTATGCCCAGGCCGTGTGAAGGCATCGTGAAGACCGCGTGATGCCTCGGCGCGGGGCCCCACGGATTTCGCGTATATTATGGAAGCGCCGGCGCATCGCCGGACGTTCTACACTGCGAACCACACTCGCCGCCCGGGAGGGACCCGCCACGTCCATCGTCGACGCGCACCTTCATCTCGCGACCGCCTCGATGTTCCAAAAGCTGCGCGCGCGGCCGTGGCCGCTGCGCTCAAAGGCCCGTGAAGTCCTGATGGGCGACACCGGCCGCGTGGCCCGCCGGTTCGCCGGCCTCGAAGGCCTCACGATCGCCGATCACGCGGCCCGCTGGAAGGCGGCGTTCGACCGGGCCGGCATCGCGACGGGCGCGTTCATCGCGATCGGCGAAGGCAACGAGGAGCTCGCCGAGTTCGTCCGGCAGGCGCCGGACCGGTTTCAGGCGTGGGGCAGCGTCATGGATCCGACGGCCGCGGACGCGGCCGCGACGGTCAGGCGCTTCGGCGCGTGGGGCCTGCGCGGCCTCAAGCTGTATCCGCCGGTGCAGCGCTTTCACGCGAACGACCGCGCCATCTACCCGGTGTACGAAGCGGCCGCCGAGCAGGGGCTCCCCGTCCTATACCATTTCGGGATCACGGTCGCCCCGATCTACGACCTGACATATGCGAACCCGCTGCCGCTCTCGAGCGTCGCGCGGGATTTCCCGGAGATCACCTTCGGCATCGCGCACTGCGGCGCCGGGTTCCTGCGCGAAGCGCTCTTCCTCGCGTATCACACGGAGAATATCTGGACCGACACGTCGGGGACCAACAACTGGCGGGAGTTCACGCCGGGCGCGCCCGGGCTCGATCAGGTCTTCCGCGATCTGCTCCGCGCCTACGGAGCGGGACGCATTCTCTTCGGGACGGACTCCACCGCGCCCGACGAGTACCGCGAGAAGATCCTGCGCGAGCAGCAGCAGATCTTCAAGAGCCTCGAGGTCTCCGACGCGGATTTCGCCGCGATCTTCGAAGGCAACGCGCGGCGGGTGCTGCGCCTGGTGTAGCTTACCGCGCGAGCAGCACCCGTCCGAGCGCCGCCCTGATCGACGCCGCCGGGCGCGGCTCCCGGTTGCCCAGCACGATGTCGACGAGGGCCCTCGTGAGGTCGTCGCGGCGCCCGGCGATCCGCACGAGCCGGTTGAGCAGCGCGGGACGCGCGGAGACGTCGCGCAGCAGGCGGGAGACCGAAAACAGACGCTCGAACCGGCGCCGCAGCGCGCGCTCGTAGCCCGAGGCGGCGGCGGCGAAACCTCGAGGCGAGTGATCCGCCCCCGCGAGAAACGCCGCGGCGTGATCGGCGGCGATCCCGCCCGATTCGAGCGCGTAGTCAATCCCCTCACCGGTGAGCGGATTCACGAGGCCGGCCGCCTCCCCGGCGAAGAGCACGCCGTCCACGCTCACGGCGGACGCCGGGAAATCGACGCGCAGCGGGTAACTTCGGATCCCCCCTGCCGCGCGGCCGCCGTCGAGGACGCGGGCGTGCGCGGCCTGTAAGAACCGCTCGCAGGCCGCTCGTGCCGGCGGCAGACCGCGGCCGGCTCGCGCAAAGAAACCCACTCCCGCGTTGGCCGCGGACGCAGAAATCGGAAAGATCCACCCGTACCCCGGGAGGGGCACGCCCGCGAACCGGATCTCGACCCGTGGGCCGGACCCGGCGCGCGCCACGTACGTGCGGGCGGCCAGCATCATCGCCGGCGGGCGCGACAGCGCGCCGAGCCGCCTCGGCAGCGCGATCGAAGCGCCCGTGGCCACGATGGCCAGGCGCGCGCGGTACGTAACGGGACGGCCGGCGCGGGTCGCGCGTACCGCGATGCCGCCCTCTTCGCGAACGATGTCGTGCACCTCCACGCCGCCTTCAAACGACACGCCGGCTTCGACGGCGCGCGCGCGGATCGCATCGTCCAGATGGACCCGCGGCACGATCAGCATCGCCGGCGGCCGCGGGCGCGTCCGGCCGGACGGTTGACCCGGCGGTGCCGGCGGAGCCGGCACAGCCGTCCTCACTGCGCCGCCGTCCGGCGCAACGACCTCCACGTCGCTGATCGGCTGCGCGACGGGACGCAGGCGCTCCAGCACGTCCATGGCATCGAGGACCGCCACGGCGCGGGGGGTGAGCCCGTCGCCGCAGACCTTCTCGCGGGGAAACACGGCCTTGTCGAGCAGCACCACGCCGACGCCGCGCGCGGCGAGCGCGTACGCGGCCGCCGAGCCGCCGGGGCCGGCCCCGACGACGACCACATCGTGCGGTCCGCCGCTCATCCCTTGGGTGCTGCCCGCTTGGAGGCTGTGAGCGAGAACATGAGCGGGAGGCTCAACATCCCCTGCGGCAGTTCCCACATGCCGTCCGGCCGCTCGACCATCCACGGGAACATCGCCCACCCGAGGTACGGATACTCCTCAAAGGAATCGAGCCGAAGGCCGGCGCGGAGCACCGCGCCCACCACGTCGGAGAGCGGATGCACCCATTCGTACATCACGCTGTCGAAGTCTGCCTCAGGCACCGCGTACGACCCGCGCCGCTCGCTGCGCAGGGGCTCGCCCGGATGAAAGTACGGATACCCCACCCACAACTCGCCGTTCCCGCGCTTCTCGTCGAACACGAGCGGGAACGGATGACCCTCGATCAGGCAGAACAGCCCGCCCGGGCGCAGGAAATGCGCCGCGACGCCGGCCCACCGGTCGAGGTCCGGCAGCCAGCAGAGCACACCGTGGGAGGCGAAGACGACGTCGAACTCGCCGGCGAGGTGCCTGGGAAGGTCGTAGACGTCGCTCTGCACGAACGTCGCCGGGAGGCCGACCTCCGCCGCCAGCGCGCGCGCCGCCCCGATCGCCTGTGCCGAGAAGTCCACGCCCGTGACCGCGGCGCCGCGCCGGGCCCACGCGAGGGTGTCGAGTCCGAAGTGGCACTGCAGATGCAGCAGCGACTTGCCGGTGACGTCGCCGACGAGCCGGGTCTCGAGCGCGTCGAGCCCCCGCCGCCGCGCCCGTGTCCCCGCCTTGAAGCCTTCGACGTCATAGAACGGCGACGCGACGTGGTGGCGGGCCCACACGTCCCACATCGCCTGGTTCGAGCGAAGATAGCGCTCCACGCGACCAGTATACCGGATGAACGGCACGGCCCGGTGCGCGGTGGTGTGGAGCGCGCGACCGCCGAGGCGTATGATGCTCTGTGAATGCGTCGAGGGGGAATGGATCGATGGACTACGACAAATTCTTCGCCGATGCGATCGCCGGGCTCAAGGCCGACGGCCGGTACCGGACGTTCGCCGATCTGGAGCGGCGGTGCGGCGGCTTTCCGCGCGCCACCTGGCACGCGCCCGACGGGCCCGCCGACGTCACGGTGTGGTGTTCCAACGACTACCTCGGCATGGGGCAGCACCCTATCGTGCTCGCGGCGATGGAGGAAGCGCTCCGCCGCTGCGGCGCCGGGGCCGGCGGCACGCGCAACATCTCCGGCACCAACCACTACCATGTCCTCCTCGAGCGGGAGCTCGCCGATCTGCACCGGAAGGACGCGACGCTCTTGTTCACGTCGGGCTACACGGCGAACGACGGCGCGATCAGCACGATCGCGCGTCTCCTGCCCGGCTGCGCCGTCTTTTCGGACGCCTCGAATCATGCCTCGATGATCGAGGGGATCCGGCGGAGCGGCGCGGAGAAGCACATCTTCCGGCACAGCGACCCGGCCGACCTCGACCGGCAGATGCGCGCCGTCGACGCCCACCGCCCGAAGCTCGTGTGCTTCGAGTCGGTCTACTCCATGGACGGCGACGTCGCGCCGATTCACGACCTGTGCGACGTCGCGGAGCGCCACGGGGCGCTGACGTACCTCGACGAGGTCCACGCGGTCGGCCTGTACGGCCCGCGCGGCGGCGGCATCGCCGAGCGCGACGGCGCGCTCCACCGCATCACCGTCGTGCAGGGCACGCTGGCGAAAGGCTTCGGGGTGACCGGCGGCTACGTCGCGGGCCCGGCCGCACTCGTGGACTGCGTGCGCAGCTTCGCGCCCGGCTTCATCTTCACGACCGCGATGCCGCCGGTGATCGCGGCCGGCGCGCTGGCGAGCGTCCGCCATCTCAAGACCAGCCCCGTGGAACGCGCGCGTCATCAGGAGCGGGCGGCGCGCCTCAAGCGCCTGCTGGCCGGCGCGGGACTGCCGGTCAAAGACACGCCGAGCCATATCGTGCCGTTCATGGTCGGCGACGCCGTGCTCTGCCGGGCGATCTCCGACGAGCTGCTCCATCGCCACCACATCTATCTCCAGCCGATCAACTATCCGACGGTGCCGAGGGGCACCGAGCGGCTCCGGATCACGCCGACGCCTCTGCACGACGATGCCGAGATGGACCGGCTCGTCGACGCGCTGCGCGACGTATGGGGGCGGCGGCACGAGATCGGTCCGCGTTCGGCGGACGCGCTGGGCCGCGCCGGCTGATCGGTGCGCCGAAGGACTTCCGGCGGCGCGGCCGCGAAGTGACGCGCGTGAGCCCCTCGAACGCCGATGCCTCCCGCCTCGCCCCGACCCGGCCCGTCGCCGCCGTGCTGGATCGCATCCTCGGCGATGATGCGGCGACGCGCGAAGACGCGGTGGCGCTCATGCGGTGCCCGGCCGGCGACGTCGGCGCGCTCTGCGCGGCGGCCCGGACGCTGCGCGCGCGCGGCAGCGGACGGACGGTCAGCTTCTCGCCAAAGGTGTTCATCCCGCTGACCCGCCTCTGCCGCGACACCTGCGGCTACTGCACGTTCCGGACCGACCCGCACACCGACCCGCGCCTCTACATGACGCCGGAAGAAGTGCTCGAGGTCGCCCGCGCGGGCGAACGGCTCGGCTGCTCAGAAGCGCTGTTTACGCTCGGCGAACGGCCGGAGCAGCGCTTCCCCGAAGCGCGCGAGTGGCTGCGGCGGCGCGGCCACCGCAGCACGCTCTCCTACCTGCGCGAGGTGTCGGAGCTCGTGCTGCGGGAGACGGCGCTGTGGCCCCACCTCAACCCCGGCACGATGAGCCGGGACGAGATGGCGCCGCTGCGCGACGTGAGCGTCTCGATGGGCCTCATGCTCGAGAACACGAGCGAACGCCTGTGCGGATCCGGCGGCCCGCACGAGCACGCGCCGAGCAAACGGCCCCGCGTGCGGCTGCGCACGATGGAAGCGGCCGGCGCGCTGCGCATCCCGTTCACGACCGGCCTCTTGATCGGCATCGGCGAGACGCCGGAGGAGCGCGTCGACACGCTGCTGGCCATCCGCGAGTCGCACGCGCGGTGGGGCCACATCCAGGAAGTGATCGTGCAGAACTTCCGCGCCAAGCCGGCGACGCCCATGGCCGGCGCGGACGAGCCGGACACCGTGGACGTTACGCGCACCGCGGCGGTGGCGCGCCTCGTGCTCGGCGCGCAGATGAACATCCAGGTGCCGCCGAACCTGACCGCGCGCGGCTACGAGACCTATCTCGAGGCGGGTATCAACGACTGGGGCGGGATCTCACCGCTGACGATCGACTACGTGAACCCGGAGGCGCCGTGGCCGCAGATCTCGGCCCTGCGCGACAAGACGGAGCGGGCCGGCCTCGTGCTGCGGCCGCGCCTCGCCGTGTACCCGGAGTACGTGCTGCGCCGCCCGGACTACATCGCACCGTCTCTCGTGAGCCGGCTGCGCGCCGCCGCGGATGCCGACGGATATTTCAAGGGAGGGCTGGTTCACGATGAACACCGGCACGGA
The DNA here is from genome assembly GCA_035308905.1 of bacterium. Taxonomy (NCBI): domain Bacteria; species bacterium. The sequence continues at coordinate 7,221 of DATGFS010000011.1, forward strand.
CGCGCCTCGGCCTGAGCCGGGCCGCTCAGTCGACCGTCTGCTCGCGGAGGTCGCGCCGGCCGTCGCGCGTCCCCTCGACCGCGCCCTCTCCGGCGGGGACGTTACGGCCGAGGAAGCGGAGACGCTGCTCGGCGCCTCGGGCCGCGAGCTGACCGCGCTCACGGCCGCCGCGGACGCGCTGCGGCGCGAGGTCGCCGGCGACCTCGTGACCTACGTCGTCAACCGCAATATCAACTTCACCAACGTCTGCATCAAGGGCTGCGGCTTCTGCGCCTTCAGCCGCGACTTCCGGGAGGAAGAAGGCTACTTCCTCCCCGAGGAAGAGATCATCCGCCGCGCGCGCGAGGCGTGGGACCTCGGCGCCACCGAGGTGTGCGTCCAGGCGGGGCTGCCGCCCAAGATGGACGGCGACATGTACATCAACCTGACGCGCGCGATCAAGGCCGCGCTGCCGAAGATCCACATCCACGGGTTCTCGCCCGAAGAGGTGCTCTACGGCTCGGTCCGGTCGGGGCGCACGATCCGCGAGTACCTCGTCGAACTCAAGGCAGCGGGCGTCGGCAGCCTGCCCGGCACCGCCGCGGAGATCCTCGACGACGAGCTGCGCGATCGCATCGCCCCCGGCCGCATTAGGACGGCGCAGTGGATCGACGTCATCACGACGGCCCACGAGCTCGGCATCCCGACGACGTCCACGATCATGTTCGGGCACGCGGAGACGGCCGGCCACCAGGCGCGCCACCTCGTGCTGCTCCGCGACCTGCAGCGCCGGTCCGGCGGCTTCACCGAGTTCGTGCCGCTGAGCTTCATACACACGGAAGCCCCGATGTGGCGCGAGGGCCTCGTCCAGGGGCTGCGGCCGGGACCAACCGGCATGGAAGTCCTGCGCGTCCACGCGGTCTCCCGCGTCGTGCTCGGCCGGGCGATCCCGAACCTGCAGGTCTCATGGGTGAAGGAAGGCCCGCGGATGATGCAGCTTCTGCTGGGCGCCGGCGCCAACGACGTCGGCGGCACGCTGATCAACGAGAGCATCTCGACCGCCGCGGGGGCGGGCTTCGGGCAGCTGCTGCCGCCGGCGGAGCTCCGCCGGCTGATCCGCGACACCGGCCGGATTCCCGCGGAGCGCACCACGACGTACGCGCTCCGGCGGGTCTTCGACGGGAACGAGGCCGAGGTGCCGGAGCCGCTCGACGTAGCCGCCGCCGACCGGGCGCGCTTCGGCAGCTATCACCAGCTGATCAAGATGGATCGGTACCGCTACCGCCACCCGCACCGAACCGCATCCAGCGAGGTCAAAGTCTCACAGTAGCGCACGGCGCGCAGGTCCGCTTCGGTGTCGACGTCAAACGCGAGGCCCGGCCGCCTGACCTCGACCACGTCCAGGCCGAGCGCCTGGGCGCCGCGGCGGTGCGCGGCCAGACTGCCGGTGCCGTAGGCGGGATGGAAGACCGTCCCCGGCGGGACGGCCACCGCGTTCGTGCCGGTGCCCTCCTTGGACGGCGCGAGGACCAGACGCCCGCGCCGGACCGCCCCGAGCAGTGCAACCACGTCGTCCGGCTTGAGCAGCGGCAGGTCCGCCGCGACGACGAGCACGGCGTACGCCCGCGCGCCGTCCCGAACGACCTCTCCGAGCGCCGCGTTGAGACCGGGGCGCGGGTCGACGAGCGCGGACACGCCCCACGCCGCGGCCTGCGCCCGCGTGGCGGGATCGGGCGTCATGACGACGATGCTCTCGACGTCCGGAACGGCCCTCAACGCGGCGCATACGTTGCCAAGCAGCGCGAGACTCAGCGCGGCCCGGCCGGAGGCGGAGAGCACGCCCTCGAGCCGGCTCTTCGCGCCGGACAGCGCCTTCTGCGGAACGACCGCCCGGGCCCTCACGTCCGCGCGATCCCGTCGTCGCAGACCGGAACGGCGGCCACTTCGATCCCGCGGGCTCCGGCGATGCGCAGAATCTCCCTCGCAAGGCGCCGGCGGCCGGCTTTGTCGGTCATCAGCGTATCGGCAACCTCGACTTCGAGCCGCCGGTCCGGAAGCCCGGCGTCCGCGACCATCCCGGCCGCTGCCCGATCGCGCTCGTCCAGCACGAACACGTCGAGGAATTTCGCGTAGAGCGCGGCGATGGCCGCGGGTTCGGCGCGCATGCCCGCGCCGCGCAGCATCTCCACCGTGGGGCCTTTGACCGCGGTCCCGCCGATCAGCGGCGTCACGGCGATCCGCAGCGCCCGACTCTCGCTGAGCGCCGCTTCCATCCCGCGCAGCGCCAGGATCGGGCCGACGCTCACGAGCGGATTGCTGGGCGCCACGACGATGACCGCGGAATCGCGGACCGCTTGGAGCACCTCCGGCGACGGCTCGGCCGTCTCGATGCCCGTCAGCTCGATGCGCCGCACCGGATCCCGCGCGCCGCGGCGCACGAAGTAGTCCTGAAACGGCAGCCGGCCCTCGAGCGTGTGGACGAACGTGGCCACCCGGCCGTCGGTCATCGGCAGGACCCGGCTGACGACGCCGAGCGCCGACGCGAGCGACGCGGTGACCTCGGTCGGACGGCGCCCGGCCCGCAGCCACTGGGTCCGCGCGATGTGCGTCGCGAGGTCGCGGTCGCCGAGCCGGAACCACACCGGCAGGCCGTACCGGCCGAACATCTCGAGCGCCGCCCAGGTCTCGCCCTCGATCCCCCACCCCCGCTCCTCGCTGACGAGGCCGGCCAGCGTGTACAACACGGTGTCCACGTCCGGCGAGATCGCGAGGCCGAGATGCTCCCAGTCGTCCGCCGTGTTGACGATCACGGTGAGGTCCTTGGGGTCGCGCAGCACGGCGGCGAGACCGTCCACGAGCTTGACGCCGCCCACCCCGCCGCAGAGGACCGTGATCACGGAGGCCTACCGGTACGCGACGATGGCGTCGAGAGGCTTGCGTGGGGGGACTGGCGGCGTATGCGCCGGGTACCCGATCGTCAGAAGCGCCTGCGGCACGAAGTCGGGCGCCAGGTCGAGCGCCTGCCGGACGACGCCGGGGCAGAAGAGCGGCGCGCAGCACCAGCACGCCCCGAGGCCGTTCGCGGACGCCGCGAGCAGGAGGTTCTGAACGCCGGCGGCCGCGCTTTGGACGGCCATGATCTGCTCGGCGCCCCGCCGCGCGCGATCGGGATACGCGTCCATCTCCGCCATCGTGTAGCCAACAAGCACGAGCAGCGGCGCTTCGGTGAACCGCCGCGTCGAGAACCGCAGCTCGACCTTGATGGACGCCTCGGGGGTGCCGCTCCGCTCGAGATCGCGGCGCCAGCGTCGCGCCATCTGGTCGGCCAGCCGCTGCTTCGCCTCAGGCGAGCGGATCACGACGTAACGGACCGGCTGCGCGTTGTGGGCCGTCGGCGCGGCGGCCGCGGCCTCGAGCAGCGCGTGCACGAGCTCGTCGGACACGGGATCGGGCTTGTAGAACCGCACCGTGCGGCGCGTGAGAAGCAGTGCCGGAACGGCTGCGACATCGCCGCCGGAGGACCTCATCGGTGGGTCTCCATCATCGCGGACAGTTTCCGCCATATTCTGAGTACCTCCGCCACGCTCCAGGCCTGAGCGATGCAGCCGCGCGGACGGTGCGGCGGATCGCCGTCGAAGATCTCCGATATCGTGCCGAGCCCCGCGTCGCGCAGATGATGTTCGAACGGCCGCAGCAGGCCGAGCGCGCCGGCGGCGTCGCCCGTCACGCGGCAGTAGGCCTCGGCGTACGGCCCGATCAGCCACGCCCATGCCGTGCCTTCATGATACGCGTGATCGCGGCTGAGTAGATCGCCCTCGTATATCCCGTGGTACCCCGGCGCGTCCGGGGCAAGCGACCGGAGGCCGTACGTGGTCAGAAGCGCGCGGCCGACCGCGCGGACGACGCCCGCGGCGGCGTCGCCGTCGAGCAGCGGGAAGGGCAGCGACACCGCGAAAATCTGATTCGCGCGCTCCGTGAGATCGTCGCCGTCGGGGCCGTCCACGACATCCGCCAGCGCGTCGCGGCCCGGACGAACGAACCGCGCCCGGAACGCCGCGCGGACCCGGCCGGCCAGGACATCGTAGCGCGACGCCGCGGCCTCGTCGCGTCCGGCCGAAAGCCTCGCCGCGGTCCGGAGCGCGTTGTACCAGAGCGCGTTGATCTCCACCGGCTTGCCGACGCGTGGGGTGATGATCGTCTCGTCCACCTTGGCGTCCATCCAGGTCAGCTGCACGCCGGGCTCACCCGCGCGCAGAAGCCCGTCCTGCGCGTCCATGCCGATGCCGTAGCGCGTGCCGGCCAGGTGCCGGTCGACGATCTCGCGGACCACGGCGTACAGTTCGTCGACGAGACCGCGCTCCCGCGCCGCCGCGTCGTACGCAGCGACCGCGAGCACAAACCACAGCGACGCGTCGGCGGTATTGTAACTCGGGTCCGCGCCGCGCGGTTCCGGGAAGTTGTTGGGCAGCAGGCCGTCCCGGACGAATGCGGAAAACGTGCGGAGAATTTCCGCCCCGTCGTCGTGGCGCCCCGTGGACAGCGTCAGTCCCGGCAGCGCGATCATCGCGTCGCGCCCCCAGTCGCCGAACCAGTGATAACCGGCCAGAACGGTCATGCCGGCGGAGCCCCCCACGTCACGGCGGACGATCAACTGATCCGCGGCCAGGGTCAGCTGCCGGACGATCGGATCGGCGCGCTCGGTCCCGGCCCGGCGCAGCAGCGCTCCCTGCCGGTCGAGGGCCGCCCGGAGGGCCCGCGCGGCGTCAAGGTCCGGGTCGTCCTCCACCGTCGCCACCAGCGCAACCGGCTCGCCGGGCGACAACGACAACACGAACTCTCCGGGCGCGTAAAGATCTTCGCGATCGTCGAGGCCGCGCGAGCGCTCCTCGCGGTGCAGGAAATTCCACCACCACCGGCCGTCCTGGACGAAGCGTCCGCCCGGCGCGAGCACGCGGTACGGCGGGGCGCCCTCCGCCCGGATCGTCACGCTCGAGGCATCCGCGCGCGTTTCCGGCCGCCAGCCGCCGCCCGGCCGCAACAGGTGAAAGTCGCGGCAGGTGACGAGCGGCGTCAGCCGGAGGATCGCGGGGCCGCGGCCCCGCACGAGCCGGTAGCCCACGTAGGTCGTGCCCCCGCCGTAGGCCATCCACACCCGCCGTTCGAGCAGCGTGTCCTCGAAGGCGTAGGTCCAGACCGGCAGCATCCCGTCGAGTGCAAAACTTTGTACGTATCGGTAGCCGTCGGGATCGACCGTGCCGTCCCCGTACTCGTGCGCGGACAGCGGGTACCGCCGGCCGTCGAGTACCATCCACTCCGACAGTCCGGCGACCAGCACCGTCCGGCCGACCGGAGGTGTGAGGGCCGCCACGAGCAGGCCGTGGTACCGCCGCGTATTGACGCCGGCCAGCGTCCCGGACGCGTATCCGCCGAGTCCGTTGGTGACGAGCCACTCACGCCTCAGCGCGGAGGGCAGATCGCCGCAGATCTCTCGCCCGAACGAGATCAGCGCAACGGCTCCGAGAGCAGCGTGGCGACGAGAGCCGTCCACCCGGTCTGGTGGCTCGCACCGAGGCCGGCGCCGGTGTCGCCGTGGAAGTACTCGTAGAACGGGATGTAATCGCGCCACTGCGGGTCGGTCTGAAACCGGTCGTTGCCTCCAAACACCGCGCGGCGGCCGCCGGCGTCCCGCAGAAAAATGCGCGTGAGGCGATCCGACAGATCGTCCGCGATCGCGCTGAGCGTCCGGAGCGTGCCCGACCCCGTCGGATGCTCGACCAGAAAGTCGTCGCCGTAGTACCGGTGAAAACGCCGCAGCGATTCGATCAGCAGAAAGTTGATGGGAAACCAGACGGGGCCGCGCCAGTTCGAGTTGCCGCCGAAGAGGCCGGTGCGCGACTCCGCGGGCTCGTACGCCACGCGATAGGTCTGGCCGTTGATTTCCAGCATGTACGGATGGTCCGCGTGGTACCGGCTCATCATGCGCACGCCGCAGTCGCTGAGGAACTCCTGCGGATCCAGCGCGCGCCGCAGCACGCGCTTCATTCGGTGGCCGCGCGCGAGAGCGAGGAGGCGCCGCTCCCCCGCGCCCGGCTCCTGCCAGCGCGAGACGAGGCTTGCGAGATCGCTCCGGTTGGCCAGCACCCACTCCAGGCGCGACCGGAATTCCGGCAGCATCGCCAGCAGCGCCGGCTCGATCGTCTCCACCGCGAACAGCGGCAAGAGGCCGACCGCGGACCGGATCGCGAGCGCCTGATACGTGTCGTCCGGAAGGTGGATGACATCGTAGTAGAACTCGTCGCGGTCGTTCCACAGCGGGATCCCGTCCGCGCCGAGGTTGTTGAGCGCGGCCGCGATGTAGAGGAAGTGCTCGAAAAACTTGGTCGCGACGTCCTCATAGGCGCTGTCGTCGCGCGCCAGCTCGAGCGCGATCGCGAGCATGTTCAGGCAAAACATACCCATCCACGCCGTGCCGTCGGCTTGGTCGAGGTGCCCGCCGGTCGGCAGCGGCTGGCTCCGGTCGAAGACGCCGATGTTGTCGAGCCCGAGGAACCCGCCCTGAAAAACGTTCCGGCCCTCCTCGTCTTTGCGGTTGACCCACCACGTGAAGTTGAGCAGCAGCTTATGAAAGACGCGTTCCAGAAACGCGCGGTCGGGCGCGCCGCGCAGACGCCGGTCGATCTCGTACACCCGCCAGGCGGCCCAGGCGTGCACCGGAGGATTGACGTCGCCGAACGCCCATTCGTACGCCGGCAGCTGGCCGTTCGGATGCATGTACCACTCGCGCATGATGAGGATGAGCTGCCGCTTGGCGAACTCCGGATCCACGAGCGCGAGCGGCACGCACTGGAACGCGAGGTCCCAGGCCGCGAACCACGGATACTCCCAGGTGTCCGGCATCGAGATGACGTCGGCGGCATCGACGTGGCGCCAGTCGGCGTTGCGTCCGGTCTTGCGCCGCGCCGGGGGCGGCGGCGCCGCGGGATCCCCGTCGAGCCAGCGCTGCACGTCGTAGTGATAGGACTGTTTGCTCCACAGCAGCCCGGCGAACGCCTGGCGCTGCACCAGCCGGGCGTCCTCGGAGGCCCCCGCCGGCGCAAGCGGCCGGTAGAAGGCGTCGGCCTCGGCCTGCCTGGCCACGAAGACGTCGGCCGCGCCGGCGAACGGCGGTCCCCCGCCCTCCTTGGCTTCGGTAGACAGGCGGAGCAGAACGGTCCGCGTCTCGTGAGGGGCGAGCGTCAGCGCATAGTGCGCCGCCGCCTTGGTGCCGGTAAGTTCGGGATTGACCGCGTCCGCGGCGCCGTCGACGACCGCGGCGTGAATGCCGTCCTTCACGTAACGCGTCCGGTTCGGCCCATGCCACAGCCGTTCCGCGTTCGTCTCGTTCTCGGTGAACAACAACGCCGGATCGCCGGAGCAGGCGAGCCGGTAGTCGCCGAGCGTGGGGTGCGCGGCGCGCACCACCCGCCAGGCCTCCCCGGGGCGCTGCGGCCCGCGCTCGGCGCGGAGCTCCGGGCGGCGGTCGTTCCGCCCCGCGGACGCCCCTGGCTCACGCCGTAGGCCGCCGGGGTCGTCGCGGCTCCAGATCCAGGTGTTGCGGTACCACAGCGTGGGCAGCAGGTGAATCGGCGCGGGCTCCGGACCGCGGTTCGTCGCCGTGATCCGGATCAGGATGTCCTCAGGCGCCGCCTTCGCGTACTCGACCGTGACGTCGAAGTACCGGTCGCCGTCGAACACCCCGGTATCGATCAGCTCATATTCGGGCGCCTCCCGGCCGCGGCGCCGGTTCTCCGCGACGAGGTCGTTGTAGGGAAAGACCCGCTGCGGGTACTTGTACAGCGCACGCATGTACGAATGCGTCGGGGTGTTGTCGAGGAAGAAGTAGTACTCCTTGAGGTCCTCGCCGTGGTTGCCCTCGGCGCTCGTAAGCCCGAACGGTCGCTCCTTCAGAATGGGGTCCGCGCCGTTCCAGAGCGCGAGCGCGAAGCACAAGAGCGACTGTTCGTCGCACATGCCGAGCAGACCGTCCTCGTTCCACCGGTAGACGCGCGAGCGCGCGTGATCGTGCGGGAAATAGTCCCAGGCCGTGCCGTCGGCGGAATAGTCCTCGCGGACGGTGCCCCACTGCCGCTGGGAGAGGTACGGCCCCCACCGATACCACGGGGCGCGGCCCGCGTGCGCGTCCGCGAGCCGGCGCCGTTCCGGATCCAGGGGCGGCGGCGAAGGTGTCTCGCCGCGGCCCGGCGTCACGTGGACGCCTCGAGGCGTTCCCGCACGACGGCCTGCAATCTCTCCGGGTTGTCGACGACCCAACGGCGGTCCAGCAGGTCGTGGTCCCGAAACTGCCGGCGCGTCAGCGGCGTCGTGACGGCGATCACCGCCATCCCCGCCCCGCGCGCCGCCTGCACGCCGGGCGGCGAATCTTCGATCACCAGGCATTCGGCCGGATGAAGCCCAAGCCTGCGGGCGACGAGCAGATCGATCTCGGGGTCCGGCTTGGGACGCGCAACGTCGTCGACGCTCGCGATCACCTCGAAACAATCGGCCAGCCCGAGGGCGTCCAGCACGCGGTCGATCTCGGTACGGTGAGACATGCTGCAGAGCGCCGTTCGAAACTCGTGCCGGCGCGCCCAGTGCAGGAGCTCGATATTGTGCGGATACCGCTGCCCGCGCAGCAGGTCGGGATCGCCCAGCACGCCTTCGTAATGGCGTGTCCGCAGCGCCGAGAGGACCTGCCACGGCTCGCCGGCGCCGAATTCGGCCATTCGCGCGCGCGCCGCCTCCTCGAGGCCCAATCGCGCCGTGAGGTTTCGCGCCATGTCGTCCCGCGTCTGCCCGACGAACTCCGTGAACGCGTCCACGACCTGGTCTTCGGACAGAGCCGGCCGGAGCTCGCGCGCGGCCGCGGCGTAGGACAGCGCCTTCAGACGCTCGGTCTCGACGAGCGTGCCGTCCAGGTCAAAGATGAACGCGCGGATGTCGACCCGGGTCAACGGTCGTTCGCTTGATCCCCGCGCAGGACGAAGCAGGTCGAGTGCGCCCTGGCGACCTTCTTGCCGTCCTGATCGATCACGTCGCACTCGACATAGCCCGTGTTCTTCCCGCGGTTGACGACCCGCCCTTCCGCGCGCAGATTCGCCTGCCAGACCGGGCGGAAGAAATTGATGTCGAGCGCCACCGTGGCAAACGACTCGTCCGGCGCGAGGGTCGTCACGAACGCGAGCCCCATGGCCGCGTCCGCGACGTCGCACAACACGCCGCCGTGCAGCGTCCCCATCGGGTTGGCGTGCTGCGGGCCGGCGTGGAGCGACAGGATGACACGGCCGTCGCCGACCTCCTCGACGTGGAACCCGATGAGCTCCGCGATCGGGACCTTCGAAGTGATCGCTTTCTCAATCAGCGGATGGACCGGCCCGGAAGAACCGGGCCCGCCGGGCCCGACCATGGGTCTCCCTTCGTCGTCGATTCGCAGTCGTTATGGATCTTGGACGTCACAGACACGGCGTTCGAAGCACGCTTTGGGCGATACCCGCGCCGTCGTCTGGCATCGAGGCCGACCCCCACGTCTGCATCGCCACCACATCGCCTGACGCATCGAAAATCGGCGCCCCCGACTGGCCGTGTTCCACCGGTGTTGTATAGCGGACTGTGACTACGGGAGTTCCGTCGGACGCGTTGAACAGACGCAGCACACGGCCTCGCTTCATCGTGAGGGTCGGCGGGGCCGCGCCGAAGACATATCCTCGGGTCTCGACTTGCTGCCCGGCGGCCGGATCGCGACCTGCGAACGCGAGCGCCGCGAACCTCGGCAGGGGTCCCGTGTGTGGCCGCCACCGCTGTCCCAGCACCTCGATGGACCGCTCGACGAACGCAGGGCCCAGGCGGACTTCGGCAACATCCCGCCGCGGATTGACCATCTGCGTGTAGTCCAGAGCCGCAGAGTCAGCGCCCAGCGAAGATGCGCACACCACCGACGCTGAAAACCACTCGGCGCGCCATAGCGCGACCAGCCGGTAGTGATCCGGATCGCGTTGCGCCCCAAGCACGACATGCGCGTTCGTCAATACTACGCCGTCAGAACTGATGACGAAGCCCGAGCCGAAGACGCCCTTGCCGGCGGACTGAGCAGCAAGATCCAGCAGCGCGACGATACTATTCGCACCCGGGCTCGGCTGCGCCTGAGACACGGGAGGCCAGCGGGCGGAGCAAATGCCCAAAGCTACGCCCACGACCCACCCGCACCACACCGCCCGGGTCACCCTCTGGGGAGCCGGGGCGTTCAAAACCACGCCGCAGCCAAGCGCGCCTAGCGTGTCAGTGCCCGCCTGTCGCCTTCATCCTCGGTTTTGCGACGAATGCAATGATGGCCAGACCTAAGATCGGATATAGCCAGACCGTCGTCCAAAAGCTCACGGTCACCGTCTCCGCGATCGCCTGCCCGATAGGCGACGGCAGGCCGTGAAGGACGTTCAACAGACCGGCGATCAGGCTCAGCGCGCAGATCAGCGTCCAGGCGATGATGAGATTCCTCGCACCTGCGTACAGTCTGGCGCTCTGGAGCGACTTCAGCCAGTTCACGAACATTCCCCCTCCCCATGGCGTTCGTACGAATGCGCCGGATCGGCGTAATGGGGCGAGCGCCGTTCACGGCGTCTTGGTGCAGTTGGGGTACGGCATCCCTGATTTGGCGGATGTTTTCGAGGTGGCTGCGGAACGATCCTTGCTGCCAACAGAGCGGGCGGGCCTACCGTTCGGTGAAGCAGCCTTCGGGTCAAAGGCCCGTGTGTTCGCAGGCGCGGAATCCCGGCCTCGGTTTCCACCGAGCCGAAAAGCGGGCCGAAGCGTCGCTAATCGAGTTGCCAATGAAAAACTGGTGGGCGAGGCAGGGGTCGAACCCGCGACCTCCTCGGTGTAAGCGAGGCGCTCTACCGCTGAGCTACTCGCCCCGCACACCAGTATAGCCGGAATCCGCGGAGGAAGGCGGCGGTCAGATCTTGACCCGCTGAATCTCGGCGCCGAGGCTGCGGAGTTTGTCATCCATGCCCTCGTAGCCGCGATCCAGGTGTTCGATGTTCCCAACCTCGGTCGTGCCCTCGGCGGTGAGCCCGGCGATGACGACGGCGGCGCCGGCGCGGATGTCGACGGCTTCGACCGACGCCCCGCTGAGGTGGGGCACGCCGGTGATGATGACCGTGTCGCCGTCCACGCGCAGCTCCGCGCCCATGCGGCGCAGCTCGGCCACGTATTGGAAGCGGTTTTCAAAGACGGTCTCGCGGATCGCGCTCTGCCCGGCGACGGCGACCAGCATCGCCGCGCACTGCGGATGATAGTCCGTCGCAAACCCCGGATAGGGGGCGGTATCGATCTCAATCGGCCGCAGATCGCGTTCCACGCGCACGCGCACCCCGAGCGGGTCCGAATCGATCGTCACGCCGGCGTCCGACAGTTTCGAGAGCAGCGCGGTCACGTGCTCCGAGATGAGGTCCTCGACGAGGATATCGCCGTGCGTCGCCGCGGCGGCGATCAGGTAGGTGCCGGCCTCGATCCGGTCCGGAATGATCGCGTGCGTGGCGCCGCGCAGGTCGGGGGTACCCTCGATCGTCACGGTGCTCGTGCCGGCGCCGCGTACCCGCGCGCCGAGCAGGGACAGAAAGACCGCGGTGTCGACGACCTCCGGCTCGCGGGCGGCGTTCTGCAGAGTTGTGACCCCCCGCGTGCGGGACGCCGCCAGCATGAGATTGATCGTGGTGCCGACGCTGCTGCGGGGGACGTAGAACTTTGCGGGCGCGATCTCGGACGCCTCGGCCTTGAGGTAGCCGTGCTCCGTGGTCACGCGGGCGCCGAGCGCCTCGAAGCCCCGCATATGAAAATCGACCGGCCGGGTCCCGAAATCGTCCCCGCCCGGCAGCGGAACTTCCGCCCGCCCTACCCTCGCCAACAGCACGCCCGCCGCGTAATAGGAGGCGCGCATTTGGCGGCACAGGTCGTAGGGCGCGACGTGCGTATCGATCTGGCGGGCGTCCACTTCGAGGCGGCCGGAGCGCGTGAATTCCGCGCGCATCCCGAGCGCGCGCAGGATGTCGAGCAGGGTGAAGACATCGCGGCAGCGCGGAACGTTTTCAATCGTCGACCGATCGGCGGCAAGGGCGGCGGCGGCGATCACGGCCAGCGAGCTGTTTTTCGCGCCGGCGACGCGCAAACGTCCCCGGAGCGGGCGGCCGCCCTCGATCAGCAGCCGTTCGACCCTGGTGTCTTGCGCGACGTCAATGCTGGCCAGCGGCCTTTCCCCCCATCTTCGCGTCCACGTAACTCTGCACCAGTTCTTCGAGCAGCCGCCCTCGGTCGAGCTGCCGGATCAAAGTCCGGGCGTCCCGGTGGCTCGTGATGTACGTCGGGTCGCCGGACACGAGGTACCCGACGACTTGGTCGGTCGGGTTATACCCGCGCTCCCGCAGCGCGTCAAACACGTATCGCAGGACCTCACCGACGTCCCGCATCTGATGGGCGCCGACCTGGAAGACCCCCGTCTTCTCATGTTCCCCCATACGTCACCCCTGAGACCGCCGCCGAAGCGGATGGCCGAATCGCGAGATGGACCGCCGTGATCCCCGACCCGAAGTTGCGGTACCGGACCTGCTCGAACCCCGCGCCTCGCAGCATGGCGCCGAAGGCGTCCTGGTCCGGCCACCGGCGCACCGAGGCCGGGAGGTAGAGGTACGCGTCGGGATGGCGGGTCGCCATCCGGCCGAGCAACGGCATCAGCGTAAACGAGTAGCCGTCGTACAGCCCCCGGATAAAAGGGTTGCGGGGGCGGCTGAACTCCAAGACGGCGAGCCGGCCCCCCGGACGCAGAATGCGCCACCACTCCCGCAGCGCCTGCTCGGGATGGCCGACGTTGCGGATCCCGAACCCGACGGTCACCGCGTCGAAGGTGCCGTCGGCGAACGGCACGGCCTGCGCGTCGCCCGCGACAAACCGGCAGACCCCGCGGTACCCGGCCGACGCGGCCCGCCGGCCGGCGATCTCGAGCATCTCCGGCGTGAAATCGACGCCCACAACGCGGCCCCGCGGCCCGACGCGCTCGGCCAGCAGCAGCGCGAGATCCCCGGTGCCGCAGCAGATGTCGAGCGCCCGACCACCCGCCGGCACGTCGGTGAGATCGACCGTGATCCGCTTCCACAGCCGGTGGAGGCCGGCGCTGATGAAGAGGTTGGCAAGGTCATACCGCGGGGCGATCGCGCCGAACATCCGGCGCACGTACCGGACCTTCTCCTCCGGGGACGCGCCGCCGCGCCCCACGTGAACGCCCGACGCCTCGACGATACGTTGAGGCCGCACGCCGGTAGTGTTCGGGGGGCTGAAGACCTTTCCTGTGGTCGGCTGATCGCCCAGGGTGCGGCTCCGCGACGAGTCTTAATAGGGTTTTAACCAGTTTGCCACGGTCTCGGCGGAGGGACCACCGCGGAAAGCGAGAACCTTCCTGAGGCTCGTACGGCGGGGAGGGGAGACACGATGAAACGATCCACACGCTACGCGCTGCTTCTGACGGCGTTGCTGCTGGTCGCGGTGAGCGGCACGCAGTGGGCCGGCGCCCAGGGCGCCGTCTCGCTTCGGTACTACTATCCCGTCGGGGCCTCGGGGCCGTTGAACGTGCTCATGACCGCGATGGTCAACGACTTCAACGCATCCCACCCCGGCATCCACGTCGAGCCGGTATTCGCCGGCAACTACGTCGAGACGATGGCGAAGGCCATGACCGCGGTGCTCGGCGGCACCCCGCCCGACGTGGCCGTTCTCGACACGCCGGAGCTCTACTCGCTGCTCGACCGGGAGGCGATCATTCCGCTCGACGACCTGATCGCCAAGACCGGCGGCAAGGCGTGGCTCGACGACTACTACGGCGCACTGCTCCTCAACGCGAAGAGCAACGGCCACGTGTACAGCATCCCGTGGCAGCGCAGCACGCCGATCTTCTACTATAACCGGGACCTCTTCCGGAAGGCCGGGCTCGACCCGAGCCGCGCCCCGAAAGACTGGACCGAGCTCGCGGAGTACGGGCAAAAGCTGACGATCCGCGACTCGAGCGGCCAGGTGACCCAATGGGGCGTCGAGGCGCCGGTTGCCGATACGTCGCCGTGGGTCTTCCAGGGGTTTGCGATCGAGGCCGGCGCGAATTTCTTCGACCCGAATCTGGGCAAGTGGGTCAAGTTCAACTCGCCGGAAGTGGTCGGGGCCCTCCAGTTCATCCTCGATCTGCAGAACAAGTACAAGGTCCATCCGACCGGGCCGACCAGCCTCGCCTTCTGGAACCAGGTGCCGCAGGACTTCATCCAGCAGAAGGCCGCGATGATCTATTCGACCACCGGCAACATGACGTTCATCCGGACCAACGCCAAGTTCGACTGGAGCGCGGGCTTCATGCCGGCGGGCAAACGGTACGGCGCGCCGACCGGCGGCGGCAGCTTCTACGTCTTCAATAAGATCCCGCAGGACCGCGTGCAGGCGGCGTGGACGTTCATTACCTGGATGACGAGCCCGGCGAACGCCGCCCGGTGGAGCATCGGGACCGGGTACGTCCCGATCCGCAAGACCGAGCTGTCCACGCCGGCGTTCTCGGCGTACCTCAAGCAGGTGCCGCAGGCGCTCACCGCCACACTGCAGCTGCGGGTGGCCGGCGAGCAGATGACGATCCACGACGTCGACCAGATCGGCACGATGCTGGTGACGGCGATCCAGGCCGCGCAGTCCGGCCGGCTCTCCGCACAGGCGGCGCTCGACCGGGCGCAGCGCGACGCCACGCAGCTGCTGTCGAAGTATTAAGCGTGACGCCGTAGGCGGTTGATTCCCGATGGCCCGGCGCCTCACGGCGCCGGGCCATCGTCCCCATCATCGGCCGTGGCGCAGACCGACGCCCGCACACTTCCCGCCGCGGTGCGGCCCGCGGCTCGATCCGCGTCCGGCCGGCGCCGCCGCCGCGCCGCGGCGCAAGGGTATCTCTTTCTGCTGCCGTCGCTCGTGTTTCTCGCGGTCTTCACCTACTATCCGATCCTCACGTCCGCGGAGCTGAGCCTCTTTCGGTCGACCGCGACCGTGCGCAGCCGCGCGTTCATCGGCGCCGGCAACTATCTCACGATCGCCGCGGATCCGATCTTCCATCAGGTCCTCCACAACAGCCTCGAGTTCTTGCTGGGCACCGTCCCCGTGACGGTGGCGCTCGCGCTGGTCCTCGCGCTGCTGCTCAACCGAACGCACCTGTTGGTCACGCCGTTCCGCACGGCCTTCTTCTATCCGGCGCTGCTGCCGCTGATCGGGGCCGCGGCGATCTGGCTGTTCGTGTACACGCCCGGCTACGGCCTGATGGACGTGTATTTGAAGCGGATCATCGGCGGAGGCGTCAACTGGCTTCAGGATCCCACTTGGGCCCTGCCCGCGGTCATGCTGGTAACGGTGTGGAAGAACGCGGGCTACTACATGCTCTTCTATCTCGCCGGCCTCCAGACGATCTCGACGGAACTGTACGAAGCGGCCCGCATTGAAGGGGCCTCCGCCTGGCAGGTCTTCCGGAGCATCACGTTCCCGCTGCTTGGCCCGACGACGCTCTTCGTCCTCGTGATCGCGAGCATCAACGCGTTCCAGTCGGTCGATCAGATATGGATCATGACGGCCGGCGGGCCCGACAACACGACCAACGTGCTGCTGTTCTACATCTATCAGACGGCGTTCATGTTCTTCGACTTCGGGAAGGCCGCCGCACTCACGATCTTCCTGCTCGCCATCCTGATGGGCATCGCCGCGGTGAGCTTCGGGCTCCTCGAGCGGCGGATCCACTACGAGGTGTAGCGTGCAGAGGCGCGCCGGACGACGGCTCGGGACGGCCATCTGGGCACTCGCCGTGGGCGCGCTGGCCTTCATCTGGGTGTTCCCGCTGCTGTGGGCCGTGGCCACGTCGTTCCGGCCGCCGGGCTCGCTCGGCAGCCAGATCGCGTCGCTGTGGGTGCATCACCCGTCGCTCGCCAACTTTCGCGAGGCGTGGAGCGAGGCGCCGTTCGTGCGGTTGTACTACAACACCGCGGTGGTCGTCTTCGGGATCCTGGGCGCGCAGCTGGTGACGATTACGCTCGCGGCGTACGCGTTCGCGCGGATGGAGTTCCCCGGCCGCGAATGGCTCTTCCGCCTGTTCCTGCTGCAGTTGATGGTGGCGCCGTCGTCCTTGATCCTGCCGAACTTCGTGACGATCAAAACGCTCGGGCTACTGAACACCCGGCTGGCAATCATGATCCCCTACTTCGCCTCCGCGTTCGGCACGTTCTTGCTCCGCCAGACATTCCGCGGCGTGCCGCGCGACCTCGAGGACGCCGCGGCGATCGACGGCTGCACGACGTTCCAGACGCTGTGGAACGTCTTTCTGCCGCTCGCGCGGCCGACGCTCGTCGCCTTCTCGATCGTGAGCATCGTCTACCACTACAACGAGTTTCTGTGGCCCCTCATCATCACCGACACGGACCGCGCCCGCACCGTGACGGTCGGCCTCGCGTCGTTCACGCAGTCGGCGGAATCGGCTGCGCAGTGGAACCTGATCGCGGCCGGCACGGTGATCGTGATCCTGCCGCTCCTGGTGCTCTTCATCGTCTTCCAGCGGCGGTTCGTCGAAAGCTTCATGTACTCGGGGCTCAAAGGATAGCCGCCGGCCCGGTCGTGTTATAATTTCGTCGCGGGCCCGTAGCTCAACGGCAGAGCATCCGGCTCATAACCGGCGGATCTAGGTTCGATCCCTGGCGGGCCCACCATAGCAAGGGCCGCAGCGCGTCCCCTGTCCTCTGCTACCCTCCTGCTACCCGCTTCGAGAAAACAGGCCCCCCGGCGATAGTCAGCCATGTTCGAACAGTCACCCCATGCACCCGGGGCACCGCGGCCCGTATCCTCGCGCCCGGCGGGGCTTCTACGGGTAGGGTCGGAACGACGGTATGACAGTGCCGACACGGTCACCACAGGTACTCGAGAACGGCGTGAAGATCAGCCGTACCGGCCGGGTCGTGGGAGTCCGCTGATGCCGCGGACCTGGGCGCTCGTTGCGGGCGAGCCGTTGCGAAACATAGCGAAACGAACCGGAACGTCCGTTGCCGCACTCCACCGGCATCGCCCGCACGTCTCAGCCAAGCTGACCAAGGCCCGCGAGGCCAAGGAGGCCGCCAGCGCGGACGGGTTGCTCGCCGGCATCGCGGCGCTGCGCGAACGATTGGAGCGGGCCCTCGAAGATGCCCAAGCGGCCAAGGACGTGGCTAGCCTATCCCGTGAGCTCCGCGAGACCATCCGCCTGATGCTGGAACTTGAAGGCCGCCTGCGGCAGAGCGCCCATGTACAGGTGGCCGTGACGCTTGTCCAGTCGCTGGAGTGGCTCTCGCTTCGCACGCGGATGGTCCAGGCTCTCGAGCCGTTCCCCGAAGCTCTGACGGCTCTCGTCCAGGTTCTCCAGGAGGAGAAAAGTCCCGATGGTCAACCTGCTCGCCGCTGACCTTCTCGCAGCCCTCACCTCACAGGCATCCTGGCAGGCTTACCGTGAGGATCCGGTCGGCTTCTTCTGTGACGTACTGGGGCTGGTGCCGTGGGCGCGGCAGCGCGAGGTGCTCGAGGCGGTCCTCCGTCATCCGCGAGTCGCGGTGCGCTCCGGCCACAAGGTCGGCAAGAGCGCCTCAGCCGCCGGCCTGGCACTGTGGTGGGCCGCCACACGACCGAGGAGCCGAGTCGTGCTCACGTCGGCGTCGTACCGGCAGATCCGGAGCATCCTGTGGCGTGAGCTTAAGACGCTCCACGCGGCGGCCCGCCCCCCACTCGGCGGAGAGCTACACGCCCACCCTGACGCGGGCCTCCAGTTCTCGGACGGCCGCGAGATCGTGGGCTTCAACACCACGGAGCCGGAGCGTATGTCAGGAATCTCGGGCGCCAACTTGCTCTTCATCCTGGACGAGGCATCCGGCATCCCGGACCAGATCTTCCAGGCGATCGAGGGCAATCGCGCCGGCGGCGCGCGCCTCGTCCTGTTCAGCAACCCCACGCGCACGAGCGGCACCTTCTTCGACGCCTTCGGGACGAAGCGCGAGTTCTGGCATGTCATCCACATCAGCAGTGAGGAGACGCGGAACGCGCAGGAGGGCCGTGACGTGATTCCCGGCCTCGCCACGCGGGAGTGGATCGAGGAAAAGCGCCGGGAGTGGGGTGAGACGTCGCCACTCTATCAGGTGCGCGTCCGCGGCGACTTCCCCTCGCAGGCCGAGAACGCGATCATCGGGCTCGCCCTGGTCGAGGACGCCACGGTCCGGTGGGTCGAGACGCCGGCAGAGGGTCGGCTCACACTCGGCGTCGACGTCGCCCGCTTCGGCGATGATGAGACGGTCATCTTCCCCGTACGGGGACATAAGGCGCTAGCTGTAGTTCCCAGATAGGTTGTTGACACATGAAAGCCTTCCAGCGTTCGTGTGGGGCAGAGGGTATCCGCCCCACTCTGGGAGGCGTTCATGGGCCGTGCGCGTGGCAAGCTCACCCCGGCCGGACGACTGCTGCTGGTGCAGCGAGTCACGGTCCTGCACTGGCCTGTGAGCCAGGCGGCTTCCTCGATGGGAGTCTCTCGTGAGACGGCCTACGAGTGGCTGGGGCGCTGGCGCCGTGACGGTGCCGCGGGATTGGAAGATCGATCGAGCCGTCCCCATCGGTCGCCCCGCCAAGTGCCGGCCGCCGTGGAGCGCCGTATCTTGCTGCTGCGTCGTCGACTGAAATGGGGTCCGCATCGCTTGGCTCCGCTCGTGGGGCATCCGCGCTCGACGATCTACACCGTCCTGGCGCGGCACGGCATGACGCGGTTGCGGGATCTGGATCGCTCGACCGGCGTGCCGGTCCGCTACGTCCGGGACCATCCGGGCGAGCTGCTCCACCTCGATATGAAGCCGCTGGCCCGGGTTCCCGAGGGAGGCGGGCACCGGGTCTTGGGGCGCGTGCCGGGCCCGCATCGCCGCGGGGCCGGCTATGAGGTGATCCACGTGGCGATCGACGACGCCTCGCGGCTCGCGTTCGCCCAAATCCGCCCCGATGGTCGGGCGCTGACCGTCGTCCAGTTCCTCACCGACGCGGTGGGCTTCTTTGCGGAGCACGGGATCCGGATTCAACGGATCATGACCGACCGCGGCTGGAGTTACACCCAGTCGCCCCGCTTCCGGGCCGTCGCGCGGCGGTTGCGGATCCGCCACAAGATCACGCGCCCCTATCGGCCGCAGACTAACGGCAAAGCCGAGCGGTTCGTCCAGACTCTGTTGCGCGAGTGGGCGTATGCACGGCTTTATCGCTCGAACGAGGAGCGCCGCATCGCGTTTCCGAAATGGCTGCACTACTACAACCATCATCGCCCCCACACGGCGCTAGAAGGGCGGGTCCCCGCGGTCGTGAGTGTCAACGACATGTGTGGGAACCACAGCTAGCGCCTATCATCGAGCACAAACTCGACACCGTCCAGGTGGCCGGCCGGGTGCTCGAGGTCGCGCGTCAGCTTCGCCTGGCGGACGAGCGGCCGCTCGTCCGGGTGGACGTTATCGGCGTGGGCGCCGGCGTGTACGACCAGCTCTATCACGCCCCGGAGGTGGAGACGGTCGCAGTCAACGTCGCGGAAACCCCGGTCGGGATCGAGAACCAGGAGCGCTTCGCGCAACTGCGTGATCAGATGTGGTTCGGGCTGGCGGATTGGCTCAAGGACGGCGGTGCGATTCCGGACGATCCCAAGCTCGAGGCCGAGCTTGTGGCGCCCACGTATACGTTCGATATGCGGGGACGCATCAAGGTTGACACAAAGGACAAGATGAAAGAGCGCCTCGGACGGTCACCGGACCGGGCAGACGGTCTCGGCTTGGCGGTCGTGTCACCGCAAGGTAGTTATGAAGCGTGGTCCGGTTATTACCACAGCACGCTCAAGGACGCGGAGGCCCAGGAACTGCGGGAGATGCCGGCGGCCGGTGTGCGCAACCCACAAGCGCCGGCGCAGTTGACTCCAACGCTCGGCAACCGCACGATCGTCACCGTCCGCGGCGATGACGAAGCGGCGAACGATGCGATGCTCGTCCGCCTGCTGGCTGGACTCGCTCGTGGCGAGCCGATCCCCTGGGAGACGCTCCAACCCGCCCATGCCGAACGACTCGACAAGATGATCGGGGCCACGATGCAGGGCGCCGCCCCCGCTGACCAGCGTGTCTACCTCATGGAGCGGCGGCGGTACACACAGGTTAAGGGGCACGCCGGCGCCTCCGTCGGAACCTAACGCGAAGTCCCCTCACAGGCACATATCTTCATCGCCCGCGGCGTAGCAATCGCCCGGGCGGCGTTGGCATCGATTTCCGACAAGGTGGCGGCCGGCGTCAGTCTAGAGTCCCCGTTCGACGATCTCGACGGCGGCACCATCATTGCCGACGGCACCGAGGAGCAGTACATCGCGGCCCTTCGCAAGGCGCGCGGCGAGCTTCCGAAGTCGAACGGTGAGACGGGGGACGCGTCCTCATAGTAACGTCGTTTGGCTCGCTTCTTCGCAAGAGGGTTCCACGCGTTTGTTCGCCGAGTATCTAAGAAATGATCGAGTCGATTACAATGTTCGATCTGAACCTATGAGCGTCTGACGATGCCACGGCGCAGACGTCGTTCCTTTATCATCCCGCGACGGCTCATTGAGCTCGGGATCAGTGCCGTCGACACGGCCGAGGCATTAGCGAATCCCATTTCGTTGCTGAAGATGGTCGCCAAGAAAGGCGTCACCGCAACGCTCAAGGCCGGGGACCAAGCAGAAGAGCAAGCGGTGCGACGAGAGGTTATTACCGAGCTGCAAGCGCAGATGAGGTATTTGGACGGACATCTTGTCAGGGTTGTTGGCTTCTTCGAGCGCAATTCGAACTTGCCGAGCGGCAGCACTATCGCTCAGGTTTCACCGAGCGCCGCGAGGGAGTTCGGTGAACTACGCAGGGCGCTCCTGGGCACAGCGCGAGATGTTGAGCGCGCCGTCTTTGATGTAGCACCGTACTTGCGTGACGACGAGCGCGAGATCATGGCTCGCCGTATGCGCGATGTCAGAGGCATACTCCACCATGTGCTCTGCGACAACACGGACCCGCTGGTTGACCAAGCCGGACAGATCCGTAACGCCCACCGGATCGTTGCCGCAGATATCGACGGTCTGAGGCCATGATAGCAACCGAAGGCTCAGGCTAAGCTTCCCCACCATGCTGTGAGCCGCGTCCGCCGCAGCCCGCGGCGTGGTGGGGTGGCTGTGTGGCCAGCGCGGGGGCCGCCCCATGAAGGGATTTTCATCGTGGCTGGCCGGAAGCTGCCGGAGATCAGCTAGCTCTCAGGCTCGAGGACGAATTGCTCGACGCCACGGTTACGGCGGGGACTGTAGTCTTTGGCGTCGTTCTCGCGCATATTGCTGTTGCAAGCTTCTTGCGATCGCTTCATCCGCTTTGTCCCATCCAGCAAATTCCCAAGGGGAGAAACGTCCGCGCGCCATCGTCTTAAGAAGCACCGTACGATGGCGAGAGTCTATCCGAGGATTTCTCAGGAACTCCTGCGCTTCGCCTGAGAGCGTCGTTCTGACGTATTGCCCAAGGTCGCTATCGATGCCGTATTTTTGCAGCAGGTAGTCGGTCCACTTGTCCTCGTACTTGTGTGTCAGTTCCCCTATGATCTGCTGTCCTCTCCTCATCCGCTCAAACAACCTCATTGCTCATTCACCCCCCCCGGATGGCTTATGGTCCGGCGGGTACCGAGTCTAGACGCGCAGACCAGCATAACGTCGCGAAGCTGACATTCAGCCGAATGCGAATACGCGGGTAAGGGCCGGTGTCCGCGTGCTGGGCGCCACGGCTGACACCCTGACGGCCCGCACGGTGCTACCCGAGGGCGTCGGGAAGTACTGGCTTTACTACGCGGATGCCTGGCATCCGTTCTGGCACGCACAGGTCAACGGGCTCGAGGTCCCGATCCTACGTGCCAATTTCGGCTTTAAGGCGATCGAGGTTCCGCACGGTGTGGCGACAGTGAAGTTTGCGTACCGATCCAGCACGCTGTCAGGTGCGCTAGTTGTATCACAGGTGCTACTGATCTCAGCAACGCTGGCGGTGGTTCTGGTATCGGTCCGCCAATTGTTCCACCCTTGAAACACGACGTCGATCTCTTACCGAGCCCATACCGTGATTGAACTTTGCTCGTTCCTCGCAGTCGCTGTTGGCGAAGGGTACCATCGTTTCTTCAGCGCGAGGCCGGGACGTTCAACGACCAAATACGTCAACGCGGCCATGCCGATTGTCATGGCAACATAGAGAACGAACCCCGTCCGGGCGATAAGGTACGCGGTCAGTCGATCACCCCGGGCGATGCCTGCAAGTCCTAACATCAACGCTCCGATAGCTGGGTGCCACAAGTAGATGCCATACGTCAGCACACCCAAGGTCCGCAACGAGCGTGACCGCAGCAGACGACTCAGGATGGAACCGTTGTTCGCCGCAACCCACAGAATGCCGACCGCAAAAAAGCAGGCCGTGACGCCATACAGCACAACACCGTAAGAAGCGTACGGATACTCCAACGTTTTGCGCCATAGGAAGCTCAAAACAACCACGCTCGCACCCAACAACGCGCCTGTCAGCGTTCGATGCACCGCCAAGACGGACGGAACGCTCCGCGCTGCCATCCAGCCGGCGATGCATCCTGCCAAGAATACATCGGCGTAACAGAATGTCGCAAAGTACATCCCGGACGGATGCAGACGGGGGACAAGTAGAGAGATTGCGCGACAGACGACGCCCAACACCGCCGCCATGGCAAGCACGCGCCAAACCCGGCGTGTTGACGTAAGTACCATCGACAGTACGACCGGGAATAGCAGGTAGAACTGTTCCTCTATCGAGAGACTCCAGAAGATGACAAGGACAAGGGAGATCTGGTCCTGATAGCTTGTAACAGGAGTCAGGGCAAGACCCCAGTTGGACAGGAAGCTTGGCCACATCCAGGCATGGTGTCGAATCCACACGAGTTGGGACGGGCTCGCGGTTTCCGCTGCGACCACGAACATACACGGCAGAAGCGAAAAGTAGAGGGGCCAGATTCTGAGACAGCGACGGACATAAAAATGGATGATGTCGATGCGACCGTGCTGATCAAACTCTGTAACACTCAACCGGGTCAGCAAGAACGACGACAGGACGAAGAAGAAGACAACTCCCATCGGACCGATCGGAAAGAACTGCAGAAACCTCGCTAACCCGTAGTCCCATCGTGATATCGGGTTGTAGTGCCACAGCAAGACGGACAAGGCCGCGATCGCCCGGAGCCCGTCGAGTTCCGGCATCCACACTTTTTTGAGCTCCGGCATCAGCGTCGCACGGGTCCCGCCATCTCGCCCGGATTAGCTCCGACATTCGGGCAGCCGCTGATTATGGAACCGCAAGACCCGCGGCTATGCGGAGTTCGAGGACCTTCGAAAATGCATCCGTCGTTGCCGTTCATCGCAAGTCTGCCAAACGGCGGGCCGACAAAACGAAAACCCAGCGCCTTGTAACTCGGGCCGGGTTCGCCATTCGCTCAGCGCAGCCCAGGCGACCAGACTCACAGGCTGCGGATCATTGCGTCCGAAAAAGACGCTTGGATTGTTCGTTGAGATCCTATCGACCCGGCGTCACCCTCCCCCGAGGTGCATTAGATTCGTGGATCGGCGGCATAGGTCTAAATCAGCGTTATAAACAGGTGGGCGAAGAAGAGGATAATAATCTAAAACAGGCCGGTAAATATCAATTGAGACGCTTCCGTTCTGCCAGATAAACTCCTTCCTGCGGGCAGAATGCCGTTTTCGGGGCAGCACCCCGGCCCTGCTGTCCCGAAAGCCCGTTTGTGCCCTCCTTGCACCTCAACATTTCGGCATGGCCGCGTTGGCACCGATTTCTTGGACACCAATCCCAGATGCGTTCGATCATTACGATCTGTGCTGCCAACCTCAAGCGACCGCTGTTTCCTATCGCGCGGGCGGGTTTCGAGTTTCAGCCAACGGGCCGCTGCTCCGGCGGGCTGCCAATCATTATCGAATTTTTGCAATGGCGCGCTTACCATAATGAGGTCGGTGGCTACAGCGGAAAATAGGAGGACGTTACCCATGCACTAGACGTAAATGCTCTCGTCCGCCGAAAAAGGGTCCTCGCAGCAGTCCCCAAAGGGAGCTTAGTTTATCTACAGTTGACAGAGCGTTTGGATTGAATCGTACGCGTCCAAAAGATCCTCAGATCGATAGAGGTTTTCTTGACCATTAGGGGAAGGACGGAGTGAGTTTAGTCGTCGCAGATTTCGTGCTTTGCTTGGTTCTTCATTGATTTTTATTGGCCGACCGTTACTCATCCCTGGCTGTTTTTGCTGGTTCGATTGAGGCACCGATAGGATAGAGGCAGACGGCGAACCCGGGGGGAGTCTATGGGCTTGATACGTGGTTTGATTCAGCACGTCTCTGCCCTTGTTTCCGCAAAATCTAGTCGATGCCGCGAGGATATGGATAGGGCGCGGTGGCTCAAGACCGGTGCTCTTTTGCTCACTTCACTTGGTATCGCATTTGCTCTTATCGTTCCGTCTGCCGCGTCGTTGGGAACCATTACACCTTTTAGTTGCGGCCAGGTCTTCGGCGTCAATGGAACCTCGCCGACGTATTCTATCGTGGGGTTTCAAGATGTAAGCAGGACCTACGTCGGATTTCAGGCGAACGTCGGCACCATTACGAGTTCCTGTGGAAATAATGTCAGCATACCAGGCGCCACCTCAGTGTTTCCGGCGGCCATTAGCCCGGACGGTTTTATGACTGGCATTTATGCGGCCTCAGACACAACGCGGCCTGCCTTTGTGATGGACCCGCATGGGAATGTCCTTTCCTTCAAGGCGAGTGACAGTGGCCTATCCGGCGACGCCAACGCCTATGGCCAGCATCCGGCCGGAATTACCGTCTCAACTGGCGGCATCGCGTGGGTGGTGGGATCCTACCTCACCAACAAAGGAAAGACATCGCACTCCTTCGCCGTCCAAATCAATACCAGCAATAGTCCGCCGACGATCGTCAGTGGGAGTTGGATTTCGTTTGACATTTCAGTGGCCGGGAGTGGCACCGCCAGAGGCGTGGATGGCGCCGCCATTGTAAACATCGTGGGTTCGTATCCGGATGCGAGTGGAAAAGATCAAGGGTTTGTGCTCAACCTCACTGACCTGCTGTCGGTGAGACAGGCTGCGCCGCAGGTGACGGTCGTACCGCTCAGTTCCGTCGCTACCGTGACCTGTTCCGGTGCGATTGGCGGCCGTATTCATGGCATCAGCGACGGTGGTCGGACCGTCGGGGTAGCCTTCACGGGCACTGTGTCAGGGTACGCTTATTTGGTGGATGGCGGCTGGACTAAAGGTCAAGCGACCCACCCGATCTGCAACCAAATCCCCGTCCCGGGCGCGTCGAAGGGCGGCGAGACATGGGCGTCCGGAGTTACCTCGGATGGCGTGTATATCGTCGGACAGGGCGGCAGCGCCGACTGGGTCTATCAGCCATAGAGTCCTAGGCTAGCGAAATACGGAGCGGGAGCGGGTCAGGGATTCTGACTCCGCTCTCGCTGTTTCTATCGGAAAAGTCTCGTCGCTCGACAACCTGGGACGGGGGAGTTGGTCAACCTGGGCGGTGGAACATCGGCCCAGCGGCCAAACCGAGCCGGCGCATTGTGGTGATCGTCTGGGTGGGAGGCGCAAGATGGGACTCTTGCGCGACATGGAAAATGAACGTCTGAGGTTGGCGCAGATAGAGTTGGAAATGAGGGATCGAGGAACGTGGGGCGATTACGATTCGCTCGCGCTCATGGAAGAAGAGTATCCCAAGGGCGCTTGGCTCTCTGACGCGGTTCTCTCGAAGACTATCACCAGATTCAGGACTGGATTGCCGACTGATACGCCGGAGTTCATAAACAACAGACGGTATTTCCAAATGGCGATCAGAGAACTGCACCGGCGCGGCTACGCACGTTGTCCGCGTTCAGACGGATCATTCGATATCGTCAAGGGAAAAGCGTCGGGAGCGGAGTCTCTATTAGATTCGGTTGAGCCCCATTCCGATGCGGAAACGCTGCGTCAACGCCAAATCGCCATCGGTCCTGCCACAGGGGCTCCCATCACAATCGCGATATTTCTTCTCGGGATTCTGGTCCTCGCTATTGCCTATTACTTCGGATCGCAACATTGAGAACCGGAACAAGTGTCCGACGAGTCTGACACCCTCTTACGTAAGACCAGAAATGACGCGAATACGATCACTTCCGAGCCGCCTTCGGTTGAGTAGGGGTGGTTGGACCTGGACGCGCGAGCGCAGTGACCCTCGGCCCGGGAGCGGTCAGCAGGTATATGGGGGGGTGATGGTCTTCCTCTTCGTCCTGTGGGGCTTGAACCCCCGCGGATGGTGCGGCCGGTGCTAGTGGGGGTAGCCGAATCCCCGGCCTCTTCCCCCCACATGGTCCCGCTCGACACGACTTGGGCGGCACTACCGAACCAGTTTCATTTGCTCGAGCCTCACCCGCATCGCTGACGGCGTTACTCCAAACTGCCCCGCGAGCCGTTTCACCCGCTCTTCAGTGCTTAACTCACCTACCGTGGGCCGCTCCGCCAGCAGCGCAAACCACCGCTGCCGGACCTCGCCGAACGGCATGAGCAACTCGGCGGCGAACGCGCGAGCCTCGCGCTCGTATACCACGCGCCAGGCTTCCTGAAGCCCGATGGCCCGTCCCGGAACAGGTGCTGTCCACGAGCTGGTGCTCGAGCAGCACGTGGCCGAGCTCCTCGGCCAGGATCCAACGGCGCTCACCGGGTGACGAGATCGGATGGCGTCGGTTGAGGATGATCGACCGGCGGCCGGCTACGTCGCCGACTGTGGCGCGAACATCCTCGCCGAGCACGCGCTCCACCGTGGGCACGCCCCCGCGCTCAACGATGGCGTCGATGTCGACGGGCGGCCGCTGGCGCGTGAGCACCAGCAGGGCGCGAGCCCGATCGCGGGCGATCGCATACCGTGGATTCTCGTCCTTCGAGGAGATCCCCACCTCAGACAAGCGTAGCAGGCGGATGGCGAGTTGTGTGTTCAAGCGGTTTTCTCCGACCCCACCACGCGACGAATCGTGCGCACAGCGGCTCCAGTCCGTACCCGCGAGCTTCCGCAGCGCCGATGGCGTGCAACTCCACGTCAATCGCAAATGTGCGCAATCCGAGGTGTGCGTCGGACACCGCGGCAGTGCGGATCCCGGAGGCCGTCTCGCGTCTTTCCGAGGTCGCGGTGACGGCCACACGTAGGGCGATGGCTACGTCAACCGGCGGACAGTCGGCCGGAAACTTCGGCACGATCTTGACGCGGCCGGTCTCGCGGATCGAGACGTGGGGTCGGCGAGCAAAAGGTGCTCGGCGATGTACGCTTCGAACTGGACTTCCTGGCGGTCGAGAGCGACAGTGACGTAGTCACGGACGATCCGGCGCACGTGGACGCCTTGAGCACGCGACACACGGACTCCCGCCGAACGAACGAACAGCGGGCGATTCAGGCCTTCCAGGGCACCCGATACACGGCTTGGTAGTCTCCCTGAATCACCGGCTCTATTTGGATCATCGCCGCGCCCCGGTTGAGGAGGAACCAGTACTTGGCCAACAGACGACCGAGTTCGTCAAGAGCCCCGTCAAGATCGGCGAACGTGGCCGGACCCCTGTACCCCCTGCGCGCGCGGTGCGCGACACGCTTGTTGACAA
This sequence comes from bacterium, assembly GCA_035308905.1. NCBI lineage: Bacteria > bacterium. The sequence goes on from DATGFS010000011.1 coordinate 35,007, forward strand.
AGTGGCGGAGCCGGGCTTCGGTCCTGCGCAACTGTCGGAGATCCTCTCGCACCTTTCGAGAAGAGATCCATCGGGCACCGGGGCTCGCGTAGGCGTCAAAGTCACGCTCGCCTCGTTGCCGGAAGTCCGCTCGGGCCATTGGCGGCCGACCGCGGGTGTACGGGCGGACGAACCACTCCCGTGTGAAAAGGCGCGGGTTGCGGGCGATCTCGGTGAGCAACGTGCAGAGCGAGGTGACCGGCTTCCTGTCGCTGTAGTCAGACTGCCGGCGTACGGCCAAAGCCGCGGTGATGCTGTAGTTTGTGGCCAGCCAATCCCAGACGGTCACGTCAGCCTCCCTCAGCGCTGGATTCTCCTGAAACATCTGGGAAGCCTCACGGAATAGGCGCCGGTTGTGCGAGATCGCAACGACGTCATTGTAGATGATCTTCGACCAACGTCTCCACCGGCGGATCACGGCGTTGCCTTCTTCCGGTGGCTGACCAGGAACTGCTCGGCCGCTGCCCACGTCTCGGCGAGCGTCTGCCCTTTGCCCGGTCGAGAAAGATGCTCTGCGAAGTACGAGGGCCGGCCGGGATCCAAGTCCACGTGAGTCACGAGCCACTGCCAATGATCGCCGTCGGGCAAGACGATCAACGAATAGAGGTCGGCGCCGTCGATGACGTGCTGGACTCCCTCGCGATCCTCCGCCATATCTGCTCTACCTCCACACTTGCTAACAGGGGCCTGCTCTCATCGTACCGCGCCGCGCGTCGTGTGCTACCTGGGGATGGCTCGCTCACGTCCCGTGGCTCCTGTCCTTGGGGCGTGGCGGCGATCTGGACGCGGCGATTCATGGTCATGCGAGATCCATGCCGAGTCCGGCAACCTGTCAGACGCCGTCGCCGGGGACAAAACGAAAGAGGCCCGGCTGCCCGGGCCCCGGTGTCGAGAAAGGAGATCCTTTCGCGACACTTCCGAAGCGATGGGATCTGCGTACAGCCTCGCCACACGCGCCACGCTGCGCTAGGACAGCCGCGGCGCCGTCGCTGGCCGTGGACGCGAACCCCCCTTTCTCGACAGCGCACGGGAGACGGTCGAAACAGTCACGCCGAGCCGCTTGGCCGCCGCTCGCCGGGATAGGGCTTCCGTCTCGATCGCCGGGCGCAGCGTGTCGAGCTCGCCGTTCAAGGCCAGCGGCCGGCCCACGTGCTTACCTTGCTTCTTGGCGCGAGCCATCCCCGCCCGGACACGCTCTGCGATCAGCGCGCGCTCGAACTGCGCGAACGACGCCAGGATGTTGAGCATCAGGTCTCCCACCGGCGACGTCCCGGACGTGTCGAGCCACGGCTCCGAGTAGGACCGGAGGCCGACGCCCCACCGTCGGAGCTGTTCGACGGTCGTCGCCATGTGCGCCACCGACCGAAAGGCTCGATCCAATTTCCAAACGAGGATGACATCCACGCGCCGCTTTGCCGCTTGGTCGAGCAGGGTGCGCCATGCGGTCCGGCCGCGCAGATCCGTGGCCGAAGCGTGATCGACATATTCGCCGGCGATCGTCCATCGCTGCGCCGCGGCGAAGTCCCGGAGCGGCAGGAGCTGTGTTTCGGGCTCCTGGTCCTTGTCCGAGGTTGAAACGCGAGCATAGATGCCGACGCGCAGCGTCGTATTCATACGGCCTGCTCGCTCAGTCGTGTCTTGAGGCGCCGGAGCGTCAGTTCCGTCACGATGATTTCATCCCGCGCGCGCGGCATGGTCGAACGGCAAGAAGCGGGACAAGTGGATCACGTTCGGCACCCGCACCGAAGCTGAGGCCGCGCAGCGGGAACTGGCTGCGCACACGCTGGCTCATTCGGCCGGCGTGGGGCTCTACAGTTCCCCACGGGAACGGCTCGGTCCGTACCTTGTGGACTGGCTCACCCGACAGACGCGACTCGCGCCGAAAACCCGGCGCTGGTATGACGTGATGGCCGCACAGGTGAAACGGGACCCGCTCGGCGGGATCCCGCTGGCCCGGCTCACGCCGCGGGCGCTCGAGTCGTTCTATGCGCGCCTCCTCGCTTCCGGGTGTTCGTCCACGACGGCGCTGCACTACCACCGCCTACTCCACAAGGCGCTCCGGGATGCGGAGCGGCAAGACCTCATCATGCGGTCCCCGGCCACCGAGGCCGAGGCACCGCGGCGGGCTCGGGTGCGGCTCGACGTGTGGACTGAAGCGCAGACGCTCCTATTCCTTTCCGACGCGAAGGCGTCGAGCCCGCACTATCCGCTGTACCTGTTCCTCGTCGGAACTGGGGTGCGGATCGGAGAAGCCCTTGGGGTGACGTGGCGGGACGTTGACCTCCAGGGCGGGACCGTCACGATCGCGCAGGCGTTGCAGCGGCCGAAGGGCGGCGGGTTTGTCCTGCGTGACCCGAAAACTCGGAATGGGGCGCGGACCATCGCGCTATCGGAGGAAGTGCTGACCTCGCTGCGAGAGATTCGGGCCCGCCAGCGGCAGGACCAGCTCCGGCGTGCCCTCTGCCCGGCGGGGGCCGACTGTCGCCAGCAGCATTGTGAAGCGTGGCACGCGCTCGACTTGGTGTTTACGCAGGTGACCGGCAAACCGCTCCATGACAACAATGTCCGGTTGCGCGACCTCTATCCGATGTGCAAGCGGCTCGGGCTCCCGTGGCGTCGGGCGCTACACGGATTTCGTCACGCTCACGGGTCCTACCTGATTCAGCGCGGTGTGTCGGTCAAGGTGGTGCAGGAACGGCTCGGTCACGCGACCGCGGCGTTCACGCTCGGGACGTATGTTCACGCCTTGCGGGGGATGCAAGGGCAGGCGGTGGCGGCCGTATCGGCGATGCTCAAAGAAGGGATGCCGGCGTGATCGGGCTCTGCTACCCGCCTGCTACCCTCTCAAACAGACGGACCAAGCTGGAAACTCAGCATTTGCAGGCCCTGGCGCACTTGTACTCCCGGCTCATAACCGGCGAATCTAGGTTCGACACCTGGCGGGCCCACTTTTGCGCCTCATGTTCCGCTCCTGAGCGCGCTGAGATACAGGGCCGCACCGATCAGGAGGATGCCGAGAGCCATGTACAGGAGTTCAATCGGCTTTCCATAGTCCAGGCGGAGACTCTGCTGAAAAAATTCAATCACGAGGGCGAGCAGCACGACCCGCCCGAGACGCTCTTTCAGATCGTCGACGCTTTGGATGATAAGCGTCCGTGGCGCGTTTTCGGATGCGCCGGCCGCATCGATCCTGGCGATAAACAATTCGTACAGACCCAGCGCGAAGATAATCAGAATCGCCGCCAGTAGGTAGCCCTCCACCATCTGCAATACGTTGCCAAGCGGGACGATGCGACCAAAGGGACCCGCCGCGCCGGTCCCAAAGGATTTCTGCACCGAGCCGACCAATTGCACGGCTTCCAGGGTCGTCACGATGACGACACCGATGGCGGCAGCCGCGACCGCTATGACCGGAACGATGATGATGTAGCGGACGGCCCAGAGGGTCCGCTCGAAGACTTTGATGTGGCTCACCTCTCCGGCGGTCTGCGGTGGTGGTCGGCGAGGCATCCGATCCAGGCTGGCAGGAGGTTCCCTGACACGCCGGTCGTCCCCTGCGAAGCTACTCTGAGCGGCGGGACCGGCGGATTTCTGCGACGCGTTACGCGGCCAAAGAAGGGGATAAATAGGCTATACGGCGGCACTCTCCGCGGTAGAGCATAAAGGACATCGAAGTTGATTCGTCTAATACCGCGGCGCCGGGCAGTCAACAATCGCCGGGGGGCCTGGGAGGAGGAACTCACAACCGATGTCCCACGGAGACGGACGGCCGGAGCGTCGCGACGCGTCGATCCCGGGGAAATGGCAACGGACGCAGTTTGAATTCTCCTCCAAGCAGATCGCCGCTTTCGGCTTCTCCGAGCAGGTCGTCGAGTATTGCCGTCAGCGCGCCCGCGAGACGAAACGCCTGCCCCATGAAATTCTCATCGACATCGTGGAGATCGCCGTTCGGGCACATCTGCCGACGTCGTCCACTCGCTAAGTTCTAAAACTCAGACGGCCGTGCGCCGGCCGATCTGCGCCGCGTGCGGGTTCAGGGCGACGCTGAGTCCGTCGCCGATGATGTTGAGCAGCAGCACCAGCAGGAAGATCGCGGCGCCCGGGAAGGTCGGCACCCACCACGCCGTCGTGGCGTACTGCAGACCATTGCTCAGCATCCCGCCGAGGCTGATCACGTTCGGGTCGCCCACGCCGAGGAAGCTCAGCGAGGCCTCGCTGAGGATCCCGTAGGACGTCAGAATCGCCATCATCGCCAGCACGGGCGGCAGCGCGTTCGGCAGGATCTCGCGGAACACGATGCGGCGATTGGAAGCGCCGCAGGCCCGAGCACTCTCCACGAACTCCGCCGCCTTGAGCGACAGCACCTCGGCGCGGGCAATCCGCGCGATCTGCGGCCACCCTGTGATGCCCAGCAGCAGGATCACGCTCGCGAAGCGGCCGCCGAACAAGTACGCGACCAGCAGCGCGAGAAAGAACCCCGGGAGGATCAGCAGCGCGTCGGCCGTCCGCATCAGCACCGCCTCGACCCAGCTGCCGTAATAGCCGGCGAGCAGCCCGACGACCAGTCCGATCGAGATCGCGATCAGCGCGACCGACAGCCCCACCAGAAACGACGCGCGAATGCCGTAGGCCATTCTCGTGAGCACGTCGCGGCCGAGGTAGTCGGCGCCAAGAAGATGCGCCGCCGACATCGGCTGCAGCGTGTCCGTGGACATCGTGTTCGGATTCCACGGCAGCACCATGTGCGCCGCGAGCGCGCCGAATCCGAGCGCGGCCAGCGCGCACAGCGCGGCCATCGGCACGGGCTGGCGGCGCAGCGCCAGCCACACGTACTGCGTCCGTCCAAGCCGCCCGCCGGCGGCGGGCCTCCCCCCGGCGCGGGGCCGCGGCAGCGCCGTGTCAGGCGTGGCGGCGGGGCCCACCGGCATCACCCATACCTGACGCGGGGATCGAGCAGGGCGTACACCAGGTCCACGGCGAGGTTCGCCAGCACCACCCCGCTGCCGATGATCATGAAGAAGCCGAGCACGACCGGATAGTCGTGTTCGAGAATCGCGCCGAAGATGATGCGTCCGGTGCCCGGCCACGCAAACACGATCTCGGTCATGACGGCGCCGGCGAACATTGTGCCGAGCTGCAGCCCGAGGACCGTGACCACCGAGCGCATCGCGTTGCGCAGGGCGTGTTTGTAGAAGACCTTGTGCTCGGTCAGCCCCTTCATCCGCGCGGTCATGAGGTAGTACTTGCGCGATTCTTCGATGATCGCCGCGCGGGTGAGACGGGTGAACGACGCCGAGTACCACCAGGCGAGCACGCCGAGGGGCAGCACCATGTGCCAGGCGACGTCGGCGGCTCTCGCCAGCCCTTGGGTGGACGCCCCCAGCGTCGCCATGCCCTGCGTCGGGAACCAGTGCAGCGTGCTCGCGAAGACGACGATGAAAATCACGCTCAGCCAAAACGGCGGCGTGGCGTAGCTCACCAGCGACGCGGCGCCGATCGCATAATCCACGCCTGAACCGGCCCGGCGCGCCGCCGTCATCCCGAGAAACACGCCGCCGATCGCCGCCAGCAGCACGCTCGGGATCATGAGCAGCAGGGTATTGGGCAGGGCGTCCGCGAGGATGGCGGCGACCGACTGAAAGTTGATCTGCGAGTACCCGAGATTTCCGCGGGCGACGTTCCCCACGTAGGCGAGATACTGCGCCCAGAGCGGACGGTCGAGCCCCCAGGCGTGGCGGATGTTGTCGAGCGCCTGCGCGCTGACGGCTTGTCCGCCGTAGAGGTAGGTGACCGGATCCCCCGGCGCCACGTGAATCAGCACGAAGGCCGTGGTGATCACCACGCCCATCAGCACCAGGCTCTGGACCAGCCTCCCCGCCACGTACCGATGGGTCATGCGCGCAGCGTCACATCAGCCGCGTCACATCATCGAGGGACGGCGGCATCCCAAGCCTCGAGGATCTCGCCGGACCTGGTCGGGACGGCGAGCCGGCGGAGGAACCGCATCGCGTCGTCGTGGTACTGCGGCTCCATCGGCCCGACGCAGTCCTCCGGCACGACCGGAAAGAACCCCACGTTCAACGCGTGCCACGCGGTCGGCAGGATGCCGACCTCGGTGGCGATCCCGGTGTGGATGAGCGTCCGGACGCGGTGCAGCCGGAGCACCACCTCGAGCGGCGTCCCGATAAACGCGTCCACCCGGAACTTCCGGATGATGATCTCGCCCGGCTGGGGCTTCAACTCGTCGATCGTCGCCCAGCCGGGCGTGTCCTCCACGAGCGCGTTGAGCTTCCAGCTCTCCGCCGGGTCGGTGAGGCGCTGGTAGTCGGACCGGATCCGCACGTCGGTGACGCTGCCGAAGTTCGGCAGGTTGGTGTACTGCGTGTACATCACCCGGACGCCGCGCCGCCGCGCCTCGTCGAGAAACCGGACCAGCGGCGGCAGAATGCGGCTCACGTCGATGCGCCGGCCGGCCCGGTCGTACACGCCGCCGGCGCCCGTGTTGTCCTTCTGCATGTCGTGCACGATCACGGCGGTCTGCTGCGGATGGACGATCTCGGCCAGCGACTCCGGAATCTCCCGGCCCTGAAACGTCAGCACGGTGTCCCCCCTGCTAGCTCGTGATGCGGGCGTCTTCGACGGACTGCATCGTGCCGACCAGGGAATCGACCGGGTGCACGCCGGCGACGTAGCTGTACCACAGGTCGACCCCGTTCGCGCTGTACAGCGGCATCATCGGCACTTCCTGATGCACGAGCGTCTGGATCTGCGAGTACACCGGCCGCCGCTTCGCCCGATCCGTCGTCGCCCGCGCCTGCTGGATCCACTCGCTCACCTGCGCGTTGCTCCAGGCCGAGAAATTCGTCCCGCCGGGCTGTGCGTTCTTCGCGTTGACGTACTCGCAAATCGCCGCGGGGTCCATCTGTTTGGAGATGAACAGCGTCCACAGGCAACCCGCGGTGTCCTGGCGCCGGATGCGGCCGATGTATTCTCCGTACGTATAGGCCTTGATGTCCGCCGCGATGCCGACCGCGCCCAGCATCTCCTTGAGGGCCTCGGACAGTTTGACGCGAAAGCCCTCGGTCGCGAGGATGGTGACCGGGAAGCGCGTGCCGCCCTTCCGGGGCAGGCCCGCTTCGTCCAGCAGCGCGTTCGCCTTCGCCACGCTGTAGTCGTACGGCGCGATGTGGGGCTCGTGGGCCCACTTCGTGGCCGGCGTATCGAGGATCAGCGACTCCTGCGGCCGGCCGAAGCCGAACAGCAGGGTCTTGACGATGAAGGCCTTGTCGATCGCGTGGGCCAGCGCCTGCCGCACCTTCACGTTGTTGAACGGCGGCTTGGTCGTGTTGACGAACAGATACTGCCCCCAGTTCTGCTCGTACTCCGACGAAACCATCCCCGCGGGCTTCGCCTCGACGATGCGCCGCATCTGGTCGTACGGGGGCCCCCCGGGGATGCCCTGGGAGAGGACCGCGTCGAGTCCGTGGTTGAGGAACGACAGCAGGCCGGTCGACGCGTCGGGCGCGACCTTGAAGAAGACCTGATCGATGGCCGGCTTCGGCGCCCGGAAGTAACTGGGGTTCCGGGTGAACGAGATGTGATCACCGTGCTGCCACTCGGTGAGGATGTACGGACCGGAGCCGACCGGCTGGCGGAGATACTTGTTGGTGCGCGGATCGCTCCCCCCCCACAGATGCGCCGGGATGATCCCCATGGGCGAGATGAACGGCAGCATGAGCACGTTCGGACCGTCGAAGCGAAGCACGGCCGTGTACTTGTCCGGCGTCTCGACCGTCTTGAGGTTCGACAAGAAGGCGCCCAGCGACGAGGCGACGTTCTGATCGACGAGCAGCTCATAGGTGAACTTGACGTCCTCCGACGTCAGTTCTTTGCCGTCGGTGAATTTCACGCCGGGCTCGAGGGCGAAGGTGAACATGTCGGCCCGATCGCTCACCTTCCACGACTTGGCGATGCCGGGCACGAGCTGGCCCGCGGGACTGTAGTCGGTGAGCCCGTTATAGACCAGCCGGTTGGTCTCCGGCCAGTTCGTCGACTCGAGCACGGGATTGAATCCGAAGACCGGCTCGCTCTGCAAGATCCGCAGCGCTTTGGGCGCCGCGCCGGACGCCGGCCCGTGCTCGGCCAGCCACGCGAGCGACGTCGACGCGAGCGCCGCGGCCGCCGCGGAGCGCACAAAACCCCGTCTGGTGATCCGTCCCCCCTTGCTGCTCATTCGCGATCCCCCATCCCTCTCGATTCGCGTTGTCTTGCCTGCCGCTACGCTACTCGCGTGTTGCGCGGGCCGCGGCATCCTTGAGCTGCTGCGCGCGCTCCGGACCGACGATGGGCTCGAGACTGGTGGACGTTCCCCCGATGCCGAACACGTTGACCGCGGGTTCGCCGGTGGCGCGGAGGATGTAGCGATACCCCTTGGGGAGGTAGATCTGCTGCCCTTCGCGGACGACGACGTCGCCGCGGTCCCCTTCGCCGCCCTCCCAGATGAGCCGGATGCTGCCCTTCGCCACGTAAAACGACTCTTCGCTCTTGCCTTCCCACTTCAGGTCGGCCATGTCCGGCTCATGATTGCAGACGCCCATCCGGAGGGCCTCGCTGCCGACGGTTTCCCGGCAGATGGTGTATCGCGTGTGCATGCCCTTCGTAAGATCCATCGCCGGGAGGTCGGCGGCGGTCAGCTTGACGACTTTTGACATCACGTGTGCTCCTCTCTACGAGTGGACCGGATCACCGTTTCTGCGCCTGCCGGTCGGGCTGCAACACCCCGCCGATGGCCCAGTTCTCCCGCTTGATCTCCTCGATGATGACATGCACCGCGTCGGCCGGGTTCCCCGTCACCCGCGCCACGACCGCGGTCAGATCGCGCGCCAGCTCCCGTTTCTGATCCATGGAGCGTCCCTCGTACATCTCGACCCTGACGATCGGCATGCCTTTCCCCCTCTCAGTGAACTGCCGCCGCCACGCGCGGCACGACGTCGGTGACAAACCGCCGCAGGACGTCGCCGACGGACCGGCCGCGCGGCGCGTGCGGACGCACGATCACCCGGGTGATGCCGGGCCGCATCGCGGAGGTGAGCTGTCCCGCGACATGGACCGGATCGCCGGCCAAGACCATCCGGTCCACCGCCTCCGGGGGCAGCAGATGCGCCGCCTCCGCCGCCCGCCGCAGATCCCCCGCGGCGGCGATGTCGACAAACGCCTGAGGCAGCGCGATGCCGAGCCGCTCGAGATAATCCCAGTGCCCGTATCCGGCTGCCACCCGCATCGCGACGCGCCCCCGCATCACGGCCTCCGCCTCGGCCTGATCGTCGCTGACGCAGGCTTCGAAGCGAAGGGCGATGTCCAGCCCGGCGAGGGGCCGTCCGGCCTTCTCCGCGCCGCGTCTGATGCCGTCGAGGAAAAAGTCAACCGCGGACGGGAGCACCGTGTTTGGGATCATGATGCCGTCGGCCACTTCGCCGGCCAGCTCGGTGATGCGCGCGCCCTGCGTGGCGAAATACATCGGCACGTGGCTGCGGACCGGACGGAACTGCAGCCGCCCGGCGTTCAACGAGATGACCTTCCCCTTGACGGTGATTTCTTCGCCGCGGAGGAGGCCGCGGATGAGGGCGACGGACTCCCGCAGCGCCGTCACCGGCTGCACGGCGCGAATGCCCAATTCCCGGAACCCCGTGCTGCCGACGCCCAGGCCCAGCAGCGCGCGCCCGCCGCTCATCTCGTCGAGCGTGGCGATCGTCGAGGCCGTGACGGCGGGGTGCCGCGAATACGGGTCTGTGACGCCGGGGCCGATCTGCGCGCGACGGGTGTTCGCCGCGATCGCGGCGCATCCAAGATAACATTCGCGGAACATCCGGATGTCGGTGTACCAGATCTGGTCGTACCCGAGGTCCTCGCTCAGCCGGGCCAGCTCAACCAGCTCACCGACCGGGTACTCGGCGTTCAGGAGGACGCCCAACGCCAACGCCATCAGATCGGGCCCCTTTCAGTCCGGCGGCCGTCGCATCACTGGGGTGACTGCGGCAACGTGCTCTCATGTGACTTCACATCCACGGCGCGGTTCCCCTCCCGCGCCTCCCGCGATCGCTCCCACGAAGCGGGAGGGCCGCGAAGGTTTCCCCCACGAACTCCCTCACCATGACGACACCCGCCGCATCGAGGACGGATCCGCTGCGCTCCCTGAGAGTCTACACGGCGCCGCGAACCACGCAGACGAGAGGTTTACCCGGACGATACTGGATCGCGTGCCTTGTTGCGGCGGTGGCGAGCGCGGCGGCGGGCGCGGGGATCGGTCTCGCGGAACGGCACGACGCCCCCGGCATGGTGGTGACGAACGTGCGCCCGGATCGAGACAACGTCCGCGAGCTCGGAACCGCCGACGACCGGTTCTCCTACATATGGTCGTACGGGTTCTCCACCGGCCTGCACGGCGTGCAGATGTACGACCGCAAGATCGACCACGCCGGGCCCGGAGGGTTTCTTCAGGAGGAAGTCTGGAACAATCTGCCGGGATACGTGACGGGGTCGACGTATTTCGAGGAGATGTCCGAGGCCTTCTGCGCGGACGACACAACCCGCCGGCAGACGTGGTTCTGCCTCCGCACCGCCCACGATCTCCTCGGCGTCGGCGTCCAGCGCGGGATCGCGATTTTCTCGAGGGGCGGATTCACTCCGACGCACACGTTCGGGCCGGACGGGAGTTTCAACGTCGGGATCCGGCACAACGGATCCGCAAACGCGACGATCTACGCGAACGGCAGCGCCCGTTTCGCCGGGGCGATCACCGTTGCCTCGTGCACCGGGTGCGGCTATGAAGAGAATATCTTTCACCTTGCGATCGCCGGGCTGTTGTGGACGGCGTTCGGATTCGTCGTGTGGCGGATCCTACGCCACGATCGGCGGGCGAAACGCCTGGAGCGCGGCGGCGCCGGTCCTGCATAACCCGCGTGGCATCCGGTTCACGAAATGCGCCGGCGCTATTCGAACACCAGCGTCTTCGTCACCGCGGGCGGGATCCAGCGGTAGGCCAGCATGTAGGCGAAAACGAACGCCCCGGCGGCCAGCAGCAGTGCGCCAGCCTGCGTCGGCAGCGGGATGGCCAGAACGTCGGGTATCGTCGCGCGATAGTGCCACATGAGAAACGGCGTGATCTTGTAGAGCTGATGACCTGATCAAGTCCGGCGCAGAGCCGGCGCGCGCGGGGCGCCGGCCCTCCGCGGTCAAGACAGACGACTAGGCGACGTCGCCTGGCGCGCATCAGCCGCCCCCCGGTTCGTCGCCGCCACCCGGTTTCCGCCGCCGCGCTTGGCCTCGTACAGGGCGGCGTCGGCCCGAACAAGGATCGCGTCGGCGGTGTCCCCGGATTCATAGACGGCGACGCCGAAGCTCGCGGTGATCCATGCCCGGTCGCCCGCCATGGGACGCTCGCGAAGCGACTCACAGATCTCTTCGGCAAGACGCGCCGCTTCCGCAATGCTGTTGCCTGGAGCGAGGATCAGAAACTCCTCTCCGCCCATCCGACCCACGACATCGGTCGCGCGCAGGCGACGCCGCACATGACGGGCCAGAGCAACCAGGACCCGGTCCCCGGTCTGATGACCGTACACATCGTTGACGTCCTTGAAGTGGTCGAGGTCGAACTCGATCACAGCGAGGGGTAATCCAAATCGTGTTGCCACCGCGGTCTCCCGATTGAGTTCCGCCATCAGACTGCGCCGGTTTGGAAGTTCGGTCAGCGCGTCCGTGTGGGCCATCCTCTCGAGAACCTCCTGGGCGGCCAGGGATTCCACGGACTTTTCCCGCTGCCGAGCCAGCTCTGCGAGAACAATGCTCACGGCGGCGCTGGTGAGCAAAAGTGCCCCTGTTGGGCCGAGCGTGGCCAGCGCGGCTGCGGGGCCTCGGACGGTCCATAAGACGGCCGGCGGAACGACCACGGCCAGGTAATATGTGATAATCGCGATCCGGCGACAAACCGCCCCCTCGACGAGAAGCCACGTCGTGATGAGGACGATGGGTGCCCACGCCGCAACCACTTCGACCGTCCGTCCGTTCCCGAACGCCGGTGGGCGGGTGAAGAATAAGATCCCAAGCTGAATCGCAAGATACGTCTGAGTGAGCGCGGTGATGCCAATTCTGAAACCCGGGGCGCTCGGGCGCCTAAGGACGGCGGTCAGTGCGCTCCAAAGACATCCGGCCGCGACCGCGAGTCCGAGTAATTGGACCAGCGGCCGGGGATGCCCGAGCGTGAGTGGCACCAGCGCACACAGAGCTCCTACTACGAGGACAATAGACAGCAGACCGCGTGGCTCCCCTTTAGCCGCCTCGCGCAAGTCGGTCATGACAATTTTTGCAGTCTACCAGAAAATCGCAACGTCTTCGCCCCAGGGACGCCGGTGGATGCGACCGAGATCACCGGCCGGCGTCGAGTCTATAAGCGAGCCTTACGGCGGAGTCAGGTTGGCAACCCAGGCGGTGAGCTGCGCGGTGATGTGCTGCAGCAAACTACCCAACCCGCCCGCCGTCGCGATGAGCGCGAGGACCAACCCGAGGCTCAGCAACACAAGTTCGGACGTTCCATGACCGCCCCCGCCCGGACGATGTTGAGTGTACACCTGTCACCCAGCCCGACTGGCGCGGAGAATGGCTTCCTCAACGATTTCGATCACGATTTCATGGGGCAGGCGATCCGTAGCGCGTGCGCGTTCCCGGCAATAGTCGGAGACGCGCGGAGAGAAGCCGAATCCGTTAATCGACTTCAGCGATAGCTCGAACTGAGCCCGCTTCCAGGCCCCTCGGTGCGAGGAATCACGCCGATCTCGGCGAAAGTCTGCGTCAGACGTAGTCCCGCCCTCCCTATCCCTGAGCCGAGTCATGCCCTCGGGAAGCGGGTTTTAGACCTATCAACCGAGCGTTGATGGTAACCGAAGTTACTTTTTAGGCGCACGGGCCGGACGCGGGGCATTTCTGCCCGCGCCACTCGGACAGTGGCCGCGCGGCCACTCTACTTCAGCGTCACCTGCCGACGGCGCGCGGCGGCGCGCTTGTTGGAACAGCCCCATCGGCGGACCGCGGGCGCCCGTCGCCGTGCACTTCGCACGTGCCGAGATGACACGCCCGGGGGTCCGGGATAATCCTGCGATTCTCCGCGAGGTAACGATAGGCGCGGTCGCCCCAGCCGGACCAGGCGATCACGGCGAGGAGCGGCCGCACGGGCCACAGAAGCGGAAGTTGCCGAGCCAGGACCCGGATGGCCTGGAACCCTCCGACGACCTGCCCCCGGCGAAGATCGACGAGCACCATCTCGGTCTCGAGTCGCGCCGGTGTGAGGTCGGGCGGGACGGGGACGGCCGGATCGCGGAACGAGACAATCTCCACGCGCCCCCGCCAGTCAAGGTTGGCCAGGACGCGGGCCGTCGCGCGGCACGTCGGACAGAAGCCGTCGATATAGAGGCGCGCGGCCGGGGCCGTTCCGCGGACGCGCGCACGGACCCACTGCCTTAGGGTCGCATACTCTCTATCGGTGATCAGGAACAGGTCCATGCCGATCATGAGCGTCCCGAACGCCCACAGCCCCATGAAGATCGCGGTCAAGAAGTGAAATATCATGCCCCACACCAGCCAGGGAACCCTGAACGGCGACAGGATCGCGACGGGAAACATAATCGGGTAGACGACCGAAATATACGTACCCGGCGTCACGATCCAGGGAGATTGCGTGATGTGCTGGAAAAGCGGCGACGAGAATAGCGCGGACTGGCTGCCGTAATACAACGCCGTGCCGTGCTGCCACTCCTCGCCAAACCCCTTGGCGAATCCGGCGAAGAAATACAAAATGGCAACCTGCGCCGCGATCGCGAGGACCCCGATGTTGTGAATCCAGACGCGCAGGGCGCCCGGCGGGACCTGCGCGCGCGGCGGCAGCGTGAGGAGCATGTAGGTGAGCGCAAGCCGCGTGAGGTCGTCGTCCCCCTGACTGAAGGGAAGCCGCCACACGAGCAGCGAGAAACCGGCCAGCGCCAGAAAGACCGACGCATAAAAGCTGCGGCCGGCGAGGAGACCAAGGGCGCCGAGGCCGATCGCCGCCAGCACCGTGTGCGTGCCGGCACTGGTCCGAAAGACAGCATCGAGAACTCCGCCGGCACGCGCGCCAAACAGGCCGACGTACGACTGGCCCGCCGCGACGCCGTTCGGGCCCCATAACGCGTCTGCAAGCGGCCAGTAAATGATCGCCTTGAAGAGCAGCGCGCAGCCGAGCAGGACCTGCATGATCCGGAGACCGGCGCGTTGATGGGGATGATGGGCGAGCCAGCGCCACCCCGCGCGGACGGGGCTCACTAACGCACTTCCACGGCGGGTACCGGCATAGGCGACCGGGTTGGATCTGCGGCATAGACGCCGATCAAGGTGTCGCGAACCTCCCGCCGTCCGGAGCCTCGGTCGGGCCACGGCGTCGCGAACTGGTCGTGGATCTTTAACGCCATCGCGTTGTATTTCGGCGCCGGGAAGCGAGCATTGACAAATTCCGAGCCAAGACGCCACAAGTAGAGAATGGCCTGCTGGCGCGCCTGGACGTGCGCGGCCTTCGCGGCCTCGCAGGCTTTCGCGCCCTCCTCGCGGCACGGGTAGAGGTACCGGAAACTCGCGGGATCTCCGTCCAGATAATCAACCATCTCCACGATGTGGAAATGGCCCAACGCTTCGTCGTATGAAAACGGCATACGCTGTCTGTGCTCCCACAGCGCTCTGGTGAGGTCATACCACCCCGTCTTCGGTACACCGAGCCGGCCCACGGCAGCCGACTCAGCCGGGGTCAGCGGCCGAATCATCAGTGAAAGGTTGTCCGACATCGGGTCGGGGGCGAAGAGGCCCCAACCCTGAGCGAAATACTTGTCGATGTAAGCATTCAGGATCGGCGCGAGAGCGCGGCGGACAGGATTATTATAGAGAACGTACACGCCCGTCAGCGCAAAGTGGAACACCAGCCACGCCAGCAGCGTGACGCGGAGTCCATTGGCCGCCCAAACGCGGATTCGAGAGATCATTCTAGCGCGCCCGCCCGAATTCTCTTAGTCGGCGACACAACAAGACCGGCGGCGGCCACGCGCGGCCGCCGCCGGTCATCTTCCCGATCTGGGGTTGGAGTGCCTGCCGCCTAGTGAGTATTCCCGTGTTCTTGCGTGTTGCCCTGACCGTGCCCGTTGTTATCGCCCTTGCCGGAATCGCCCGCCTCACCTTTGCCGTGGCTCGTCGTGCTGGTGCCGCCGGTCGTCCCACCCGTGGTCCCGCCGGTCGTCCCACCCGTGGTCCCGCCGGTCGTTCCACCCGTGGTCCCGATACCGTGATGAGTGTCATCGTCAATAACCGGCGAATCCGCCGAGACGTCGCCGCGGACCGGGAACACGAGGAGGGTGATCCGCCCGGCGATCTGCTGTGAACCCACCGGCGTCGAGAGGATAACCGCCGGTGTGCCGACAAAGCGGTCGAGAACAGTCGGCGATATCTTCTCGGTTCCCGCCCACACGCCCGTGCTGTCACGCAGCACGACGTACGACTGCGTCCCGCTCGGCGTCGTCATCGTCACCGTAAGCGTCACACAGCTCGGATCGTTGCAGGCTACCGTCGCCAGGATACCCTGTGTTGTATTGATTGGAGTTGGAGCCGGCTGCGCGCTGGCGATGCGGTTTAGCCCAAACCACGCGACCGCGAGAATGATAGCTACCGCACCCACACGCCTCAGGTCAAACATAACAGTTCCTCCCCCGTCAAATGACCACATCCGCTACCTAGTACGCTTGAACCTAGGGTACCTGCTGCGAGGCAGTCTTCAAAGGGTGGGAACACCGATAAGACTTTGCGTCTCTCGGCAGGGATGAAGCAGTATGATCAGCGGGTTTTCCCTGGTATATGGGTGCTGGTGCCCCCGATACCAACCGGTTATGCGGGCGTTCCCAACATCGACCGCCATCCATTGGGTTTGTCGGGGGGGTGACATGCTCATTACGAAGGGAGGTTCCACAGGGCCGCGTTGCACGGGCGTCGAAAAAAGCTCTCAAAATGCGCCCTTCGCGATATTTCCGCCGATGACGCGACGAGCAGTCCGGAAGGGGCAGAAGGCCGGCTCACCGGACGGCACGTCCCCTGCCCTTGTCGACGAGTCGTCGTACGCGGTCGTGCTGATCGGGGGCGACAGCCGGATAGGGTACGTTTCCCCGCAGGCGGTACAGATCACCGGCTATCGCGCCGACGAACTGATCGGCATTGACACGTTCACGCTCATTCATCCGGACGATCAGGAACGGATGCGCGGGCTTTTCGCCGCGTTGCTGTCGCGACCCGGCGCCACCGTAGCGGCGGAATGCCGCGGCGTTCGAAAGGACGGCTCCGTCTGGCGGGCGGCGGCGCGAGGGACCAATCTGATCGACGATCCCGGGGTCCGGGCGATCGCGGTCACCTACCGCGACATCACCGAGAAGCAACACGCCGGGGACGCGCGGCGGACCCCGGAGGAAGCATTCCGCGACAGCGAGGAGCGCAGCCGCCTGATTCTCGCCTCCGCGCGCCAGGCCTATATCGCCATCGATGCCGGCGGCGTGATCACGGAATGGAACACCGCGGCTCAGTTCACATTCGGGTGGACCCGCGCGGAAGCGGTGGGACGCGAACTGGCGGCGCTCATCATTCCGCCGCGCTACCGCGAGGCCCACATCAACGGGTTGAAGCGGTTCGGCGAAACCGGCGAAGCCCGCATCGTTGGCAGGCGGAACGAGTTTCCGGCGCTGCACCGTGACGGGCACGAGTTTCCGGTGGAGTTCTCGATTTCGGTGCTGCGTCAGGGCGGCGCGTATTCGTTTCACGCATTCGTCGCCGACTTGACCGTGCGCGCGCGGATGGAAGCTGCGCTGCGCGAAGGCGAGGCGCGCATCCGGTCAATCGTGGAGTCTACCTCGGAGGGCATCATGTTCGTCTCGTCGGACGGACGGGTGGCTTCCGTGAACCGCCGCGCGCAGGAGATGCTGGCGGTGGATCACGCGACCACCGAAGGAATCAGTTTTGCCGCTGTGCTCGCCCGGATCGGATTTCGCGAGCAAGATCAGCGCGCGCTCAGCGCCGCGGCGCAGGCAGTGCTCGGCGGCCTCGAAGAAGACTACCAGGGCGATGTGGAACTCCCGGCCCGGCGCTTGGTCGTCCACTGGGTCGCGCGGGCCGCTCGCGACAGCACCGGCTTCTTGACCGGATTGACCTTCACGCTCAGGGACGTGACCCAGGAGCGCGAGGTCGGCCGGATGAAATCCGAGTTCGTTTCGTTCGTCACCCATCAACTCCGGACGCCGCTTGCCGGGACCAAGTGGCTGCTGGAGCTGGCCGCGGATGCCGAGGATGCCCGCGATGTGCGCGGGTACATTCAGGACGCCCGCGAGGTCAACGAACGGATGGTCCGCCTGGTCAACGACCTGCTGGACCTGTCGCGCCTCGAGACCGGTGCCCTGCACGTCGATGTGGAGATGACCGACCTGGGTGCGCTCACGCGCAGCGTGGCCAGCGAACTTCAGTCGGTGATCCGGCAGAAAGAGCACACACTGTCGATCGTCGGCGCGTGCGATGTTCCGCCGGTCCCGACCGATCCGAAACTGCTCCGCCAGGTCTTCAGCAACCTGCTCGCCAACGCGGTCAAGTACACGCCGCCGGGAGGGACGATCCGCGTCACGATCCGCCGGGACAGCGAGCAGGTCACTTGGTCCGTGAAGGACACCGGCATCGGCATCCCGGCGCGCGATATTCCGCTGTTGTTCCAGAAGTTCTACCGTGCCGAAAATGCGCTCGCGATCAACGCTGAAGGCACCGGTCTCGGGCTCGCGCTCGTCCGCCTCATCACGGAACGCCTCGGCGGCCGTGTGTGGTGCGAATCTGAGGAAGGACAGGGGACGACCTTTTTCTGTGTCCTGCCGCTCGCGAGGGGGCCGGCCGATGGTGACGCCGCGGCGCACGCAAGTCCTAATCGTTGAGGACGACGAGTTTCTCGGGAAGGCCTGTCACGACACGCTGCGGCGAGACGGGTACCAAGTGGTCGTGGCACATGACGGCGAGGAGGCGCTACGGAAAGTAAAGGCAGACCTCCCGGACGTCGTCCTGCTCGACTGGCTGCTGCCCAAAGTGCCCGGCCTGGAAGTACTCCGGGCGCTCAAGACCGATGCCCGCTCTCGCGACGTGCCGGTTCTTGTACTCTCCAACTCGTCCCGCGAGGAAGACCGGGAGCGGGCTTTGGCACTCGGAGCGGCCGGGTATCTGATCAAGGCAGACCTATCCCTCCGCGATCTGCGCTGCCGCGTCAAGAATGTCCTGAAGGTCTCTTGAGGTGCCGGCGCCCGGCGCGGCCAAAGACGACGGGAGCCGGACGATCCTGCTCGTCGAGGACGACCGGCTGCTGCGCAAGGCGGCTGAGAGCGCCCTGCGGCAGCGAGGATTTCGGGTGTTGACGGCGACAAACGGCGACGAAGCACTGCGGACGGCGGCGGCGGAGATCCCGAATCTGGTACTGCTCGACCTCGTCATGCCGGGTCTGCCGGGCTACCAGGTCCTGAGAGCGCTGAAGGACAACGACGCGACCGCGGCCATTCCGGTCGTGGTCCTCACAAACCTCGGCCAGGACTCGGACGTGCAGCGGGCTCTCGACGCGGGGGCGGTCGCCTATGCGATCAAGAGCAACCTTGCCCTCAAGGAGCTTGTTGCCCTCATCCGACGGGTCCTGCTTACTCCCGGACCGCCTCCAGGTACTTGAGAACCGCCCGCACGCGCGGCTGGACCGAGGAATTCTGCCGGTCGATCTCCAGGCGCTGGTAGATCTGGTTGATCTGGTTCTCTACCGATTTCTCGGTGATGTACAGGCCCTGCGCGATGCCCGCGTTGGTAAAGCCCTGGGCCATGTGCGCGAGGATCTCGCGCTGCCGGGGGGTCAGATTGGCGAGATCGCCGGCGATTTTCTTCGGGACGCCCCGGACGATCTCGGGATCCAGCACGACGAGACCGCGGGCTGCCCCTTCGATGGCGCGCACGAGCGAGCCGATGTCCGACACTGACTTCTTGAGCAGATATGCCCAGCCGGCGGTAACCTCGCGCGCAACGGTGACCGCGAAATAGGGCTCGGCATGGTTGGACAGCCAGACAATGCCGATGTCCGGCTGCCGGCTTTTGACCGACAGCCCGACCTGCAGGCCGCTCACTCCGCCTCGCAACTCGATGTCCAGCGTCGCAACGTTGGGGTGCGTGTCGAGGATGCACTGCTGGGCCTCGTTCGCATCGGCCAGGGCGGCGACGACGTGGAACGTCGGCACGGAGGACAAGGCATTGACAAGAAGATCACGGTACAGATCTTCGTCTTCGGCGATAACAATGGTAATCTTGTCTCGGCGTTCTTCGGGCATAAGTCTCCCGGACCAAGAGTTCCGTCCATAAGCACGCAACAGCGCGCAGGTGTTCGGTAAGTCACCGTGAAAACCCTGCCCCCATGGGTAGCAGCACACCGCGCCACGCTGAATTGTACCAAGAACTGGCGAACGCGGCATGGGAGATCACCGCGGCGCGTGCCGTGGTCCTGGGTCGCCTCGACCGCGCCACCATGCTGGTCAGTACTCTCGCCCTGGCCCCCACCGGTGCGGCAGTCCCTCGCGAAGCCGCCGGCGCTCTTAAAACAGCGGTGAGGGCCGATGCCAACCCGCGCCTCCGGCACGTGTACGTCGAGGGCCGGGAGGTGTCCGCATCCCCTCGTGCCCTGCTGGATACGCGGTCCCGTCGGGAACCCGGCGGGGACGGATGGGTGACGATCTTGCCCATCGAAACCCGTCGAGGGATTGCGGGCTCTCTCACGCTGTTCGCGCGGCGGCGGCCCGCGCCGCTGCAGAGGCGCCGTTACCGCGCGGCCGCGCGGCTCGCGTCGCTGATCTTCGACCTGAGCGACGATGTGCGCGAGTATATCCGCGACGACGAACGCGTACGGAAGGAGGCGGCTTCCCTGCTCCACGGCACCCATGCGGCGCTCATCGCGATCCGGCATCGCCTGGGAGAGAGCCGTAAACTGCTTGCCGCCGATCCCACGCACGCGGACGCGGTCCTCGAGAACGCCCGCGGCGAGCTCGAGCGGATCGGAGAGCGAGATATCGGCCGGACGAGCCGCCGGTTGTTTCCGCTGGTTATCCGCATGAGCCTTGCGCCCGCCCTGGAAGGCCTCGCCGACCTTTGTGGACCCAATGTGAAGATCGTCCTGTGGATCGAGAGAGCGATCGCCCGGATGGACGATCCGCTCGACAACCGGTTGCCCGAGGCTGTGCGTCTTGCGGTCTACCGCGTGGCGGAGGCGGCAGTTATCCGCGCGGCGGCCGGTTCCCCTGCGCCGCGGCTCGAAATCAGCCTCAGCCGATCAGGCGGTCCGGCGCTGATCCTGAAGGTGCGGGACGTTTCGAACCGTCCGGCGAACTCGGCGCAGCGACAGCCGTACCCCGGCGATCTTCTGCTCCGCGTGCACGACGCAGGCGGAACGTTGAGGGTCTCAAGCCGACGCGGCGGGGGGATGTCCTGGTCGGCGTCTTTCCCGCTGCCCGGCGAAGATGAAGCGGCGCGATCCGCTACTCCGCGAAGTCCTGTGTAACGGCCATGCCGAACTGCCCCGCCGAGAAGACCCCGATTCCCACGCGGCGAAATCGCGGTTCTAGGATGTTTTCAAGGTGCCCGCTGCTTGCCACCAGCGCCCGGTGCGCGGCACTGCAGCTCACCGCGAACGTCACGTTTTCGCCCACCAGGCCTCGGGTCACAACGTGCGACAGCCGGTCTAGAGCGGACGGGCCCGCGGGGGAACCATGCCCCACGTACCCGCCGGTGACCATATCGTGCGAGTGGGCACGCGCCACTGCCTGCAGACTGCGGTCCATGCGCAATGGAGGGAGCCCGTGCTGCGCCCGCGCCGAATTCAAAAGCGCGAGGAGCTGCTGCTCGGCGTCGGGTTGGTCGACCGACTGAGACGTCCGCACATCCAGCGCGACCATAACAGAGGCGTCGCTGGAGGATTGTGCAGAAGCGATCAGGAGGCCGGGGCCGAGCAACAGCAGCGCGGAC
This sequence comes from bacterium, assembly GCA_035308905.1. NCBI lineage: Bacteria > bacterium. The sequence goes on from DATGFS010000011.1 coordinate 56,160, forward strand.
AGGACAACACAGAGGACCGAGCCGAAGCGCGAGCGGTCGGCGAACACGTTGGAGCGCCCCTTTCGGCAGCCCGGCAACCCCCCCATGTTGAACGTCCGCGAGGGGGCCCGCAGCTTTGCGTCCCTGGGTTACCCCAGGTTTGCCTTTTCGCTGGAGCTGAACTATTCGGTATTATTCTTCCCTGGATCGGGGCATTCTAGACATACGAGTTGGAGGATACTGGAGACCTAGCCCTTGCGGATGGTGGACGTGTCCGCCGCTCGCTCCCAGTTGAGATAGGCCTTGCCCGCCTCTGTACCAACGGCGCCGACGGCGAGCAACCGACGCGCCTGCGCTCCCGCACCGACGGCGTCGCATGCGGCGAGCAGCCGGCTCAGCATGTCCCACGTTCTTCCCGACGGCCACGGGCCGCTTTGTGCGTCGCCGTCGTCCGGCTCACGGTTCAGGAGCTCCGGTCTCTGCTCGATGAAATCCGCAACCCGATTCCGGGCGGCCGGAAGACTGTTTTCCCAGTCTTGGGGGAATGCCCGCCTCTCAAGCGGCCAGCCCGAGCGGAACCCTGCGACCCACCAGGACCCATTGGGCGACCACGCGAGATGAACCATGCGGTTTGCAAGCGGGGCCGTGAGCGCCACAACGGCATTCGGCACGAGGGCGACGGGATCGAGGGCCGCCGCGCAACGGACGCCGGCCGGCAATTGAAACTGGTCCACCCGGCGTTCGAGTACGATCTGCAGCAAGGCATTCTGCACCCCGAGCGGAGCATAGGCGAGATCATCAAAAAAGACGAGGCCGTTGCCGGCGTGCTTGGCGGCTTCTTCGGCGAGCGTCACGGCCCACTCGAGGGGTGCACGCATCGTGTGGGCTGTGAGCGTGCCGCCGGAAAGAAACGAGAGGCCGGTGAAGTCGGTCGGCGCGTGGATAGCGGCCGTTGTCGTATAGAGCGGCCAATCCATTTTTTGCGCAATTGATCGCAGCAGCGATGTCTTGCCGGTTCCCGGGGCGCCCCAGAGGGCCACCGGGATATTGGCAAAGAGCGCGATCTCGATCGCGATCGCCGCATCCGCGGTGGACGTGGAAGCTCCCGGCATCACCTTCGGTTGCGGCCCCTCTGACATCATCGAGCGCCTCCCGGCCTAGACTTGGGCGTGCGCCGCGGCGAGCGCCTCGGCGAGCGTTTGCACGACGGTGATGTGCGCGGCGCTTCCGAGAGCATCGAGGACTGCCTTCAGCGGGTGCTGCCACGGTACGACCACCAGCAGCCGCCGCCGGCGCTTCTCCAGGCGTCGGTTGAACCGCAGAAGCATGTGCATTCCGCGGCTGTCGAAGTACGTGCTGCCTCCTAACGACACAACCACCGGTTGCTCGTCCATCAGCGCCGCCTGCTCCAGCGCGGCTTCGAGAGTGTGCGCGTTGCTCGCATCGACATCTCCTGCGACCTCAATCACCGGGATGCCGTTCACCTGTCCCACCCGAAACGGCCCCGTCGGCATCCCCGGCATCTCTCCCCAATTGCGCGCGTCCGCGCCCGCCAATTTGTTCACCATCTCGGTCGAGGTCACCTCCGGCAAGATCAAACGTCGAGAGACCTCCATCGCGGGATGCCGCTCGACGCGGCGCGGGAAGTACAATCCATGGTGCCGGTCTTCGGGAACGCTGTGGCCTACCCGGCCGGCCTTCCGGACGTTGGCAGCGCCGGCATGCCGCTCCCCCGGAGATAATGGAGAACCGTCTCCACCCGGCGATGCTTCGCGGCCGTGGGGTGGTTGAGTTGTAGATGGCGGTAGATTTGATTGACGATCCCGTCTACGGATTTCTGCGACAGACCGAGAGCCTCGGCGACGGCCGCGTTGCCGAAGCCCTGCGCCATCAAGGAGAGCACGTCATATTGCGGCGGGCTCAGCATCGGGATCCATGTATTGAGCAGACGGTTCATCGAGTCCGCAATTTGCGAATCGAGGACGACAAACCCCTTTGCCACGGCCTCAATCGCAGCCACGATCGCCGTGACGTCCGTTCCGGACTGCTTCAGGAGGTACGCCCAGCCGCTCGTCGTCTGCTGCTGAAACGAGACCGGCAGGTACGGTCGCTTGTATCCGGATAACCATACGATACCGATATCTGGAAACTCTTGACGAATTAAGAGTCCCGCGTGGATGCCGTTCAGCGCACCTCTCAGTTCGATATCGAGCACAACAACTTTGGGATGCAGGCGCCGCGTGGCCTCGATCGCGGCCTCAGCGTCGGGATATGCACCGAGCACCGTAACCTTCCCGGTCTCCGACAGCACGGTCGAGAGGAGGTCTCGGAACAGATCCTCGTCTTCCGCGATGACGACCGGAACGGCCTCAGGCGCCGCGGCCGCATTTTCCGGCGGTCTCCCGAGTTCCCCGACCCGCCCCTGAGCATCCCGCGAATCCGTGAACACCGGCGCAACGGGTGCGGCGGGAACGCCGGAGACGACGGGAACGCCGGAGACGATAAGGGCGTCGGCGGACGACAGGACGGGAGGAGTCGATTCGCTCATCATGTTCCCAGTTGTACCCGGGCCCCCCCGCGTGTCGCCTCGCATCACTTCTGAGCAAGCATCACAGTGTAATCGATAGCGTCATCCTACAGGGTCGCCGCATGGAATGGGAAGAGGATAGACCCCTTGCCGCTATTAAGAGTATCGCGGGTGCTAACACCTTCGCCGATGTCTTCTAGACTCGCCGGGTCGCGAGATTGACAAAGTATGGTAACATATTGGATGCACTTCTGGGCCGCTTTCTGCGCGCTGAACCCTAGCGTGTTCGACGAGACGCGGCGGGGAGTGATCGAGACCTGAGCCCGATGTCAAGACGCGCGGAACTTCGCGCCACCAGAGACCACATCGACATTCTTACCCGGATGAGCGCACGGCTCATCAACGGGCAGAGAGAACTTACGCGTGAACAGAGTCTCGAGTTCGGTCGAGCGCTGAGCGACATTGCGGAACGCCTCGAACGGGCCGCCGACGTGCTCGCGCGGCTCATGCAACTCAGCAATCCCTCGACCACGCTGCAAAATGTCCATCTCACACCGCGCGAAATGGAGATTTTTGGCTATCTGGCCGACGGGCAGACGAACGGCGAGATCGCGTCGCGCTGCTGGGTTTCCGAAAACACGATCAAATTCCATCTCAAGAACATCTTCCGCAAGCTCGGCATCCGCGACCGGGGCCAGGCGATGATGGTCGCCAAAGGCTTGCGCCATTCCATCAGCAACGCAGAAACGGGCGACGGTTTCGTCGGCTGAGCACTCCCTACTTCGCAGCCCTGGCGGCCTGAACACGATCTCCGCCCTGTCGTTGGGCCTCCTGCAGGGCGCCTCTTGCCGCGGTCAATAGCGCCTCCGCGAAGGCGCCGTCGTGCGGCGATTCGCCAACGCCGAGACTCACGGTGATCGAGGGACCACTCTCGGCCACAACGGTACTGGCGCGCTGCCGGATGCGTTCGGCGACGCTGATCCCAGCACGCTTGGGCGTGCGAGGCAGCAAAAGCAGAAGGCCGCTCGAACTCCGTGCCACCCGGTCCGTTTCGCGCAGCACGCTTCGCACCAGCTTGGCCAGGTTTCGCACCAGCGTGTCTTGGAGAACGGCGTCGTATTTCTCGCGAATCGCGGCGAAACCGTCGATGTCCAAGCACAAGAGCGCCGTCGGCTCTTCGTGCCGTTGTCCTCGACGGAGTTCCCGTTCCAAGACATCCCGAAACGCCGGCTCGCTTTCCAGATCGGTAAGCGGATCGGTTTGAGGACCGGCAAGCGGCTGTTCATGGAGGCGCGCCAACTCGATGGCGCTCGAGAAATAGCGCGCCACGACAACCATGAGGTTGACGTCGTGCTCGGTAAATTGTCCGGGATGGGGCCGGTACGCGATCAGGAGACCGACCGCCCGACCGTGTACGACGATGGGAGCGCCGACGCAGGAGCGAAAGGCCGGGCCGGTGTCCGGTCCCGGATCGGGGATCAACTCGGCCCGGCCGCTGTCCATGACCCGCGCGTAAACGTCGGCATGGAGAGGCTTTCCGAGACGGGCAGCGGCAAGTCCCGACGCGGCCCGCACGACGAGGCGCCCCGCTCCCCGTTCGTCCAGGAGCGCGACAACACAATTGTCCATACCGAGCTCTTGGCCGAGGACGCTGAGCGCGCGATTCAGGAACACGGGCAGGCTCACGGTCAGGGCCGAAAACTCGGTCGCAATCTTGGCCAGGACGGCGACAGCGCTGTCCTGGTTCCGCGACATGGTCATGAGCGTCTCCGCTGATCGACGCGCGCGTTGTGCCGTCTTGTTGCTTTCCTCCAGTTTCGAGGTATGTTAGATCTCCACCTGAATCTCGATCGTCGATCGTTTGAGACGCGACCGCCGCGTCGTGTCCTCGGCGGCAAGCACAAGGGCAACAACAAGACCCATGGCGCCCTCGAGAGTGCGGAAGGTCCTCTGGTCCGACCCCACAGGGAAGAAATCCGCCGAGACGCCGAACGCGCGAACGGTCGTCCCGTCATCGCCTTCGACATCACACGGCCGAACGGTGACAGCGCCCGCGGCGTTTGTCCGGAGGGCGCCCTCATCAATGTCCGTGGGCCGAACGGCCATCAATTTGACCAACACCTGTACGCTCCTTCCCGCGTCGTCCGCGGCGCTGCCCTACACTTGCGTCGGCGAGAGCGAATCGCGTTTCTCCTCTACCGGCGCGTCGGTGAAACCCACCGGGAGGCTGTCGGCGAATCGAAGAGTATCACCCACGCCCGTTTCGCTGCTGCGGACGGCGCCCGCCGGAATTTCGAGCGCGGAATGCGCGCCGGGCACCCATAGGATGACACGCCCGGGCGGGAGCTGGTGGTAAATCCGTACGACCCGGAGTTTGGCGTTGAGAAAGACCACGTCGATGGCGGTCCGCATCCCAATCGTCTGCACCCCCCTACAGGGCACCAGCCAGACGCCATCACCCAGCGACAGATTCCGGTGTCGGTACAATCCGATCAGCCGGGCGTGGAAGCCCCCGGCCCGCTTGATGTCGACGCCGAGAAATGTTCCCCGCGTTTGGTTCACAACATACACGCCGGCACCTCGGTCAGGGGTTCAGGTCCTCGGGATTGGGCAGCGTCGGCAGAGGCGGAGGCGTCGTCGTCGGTCGCACGATGCTCGGCGCCACGAAGATCACGAGTTCGCTTTCGCCCTTCTGAAACGTCGTGCTCCGGAAGAGCTCCCCGAGGATCGGGATATCGCCCAGGATCGGCAGTTTGTTGACCACCTTAGAGTTCGTGTTTTGTATCAGCCCGCCGATCGCGAGAAACTGTCCGGGCTCCATCGCCACCACCGTCTCGGCACGGCGCGTCGTGATGGTCGGAATCGTAAAGCCGTTCGCGACAATGGCGTTCGCGAAATCGAGGTTGCTCACCTCGGTCAGAAGATTCAAGCTGATCGGGGCGCCCGGCTGCACGCTCGGCTTGAACTCGAGCCGGACGCCGAACTCCTGGAAGGTGATCGTCGTCTGACCGTTCGTGGTCACGGTGGGGATCGGGACCTGACCGCCGACGAGGAGCTTGGCCGACTGACCCTCCATCACCACGAGCCGCGGGTTGGCCAGGGTACGTGCCGCGTTCCGCTGTTCCAGGAAGTGGATCTCTCCAATCAGCGTTTGCAGAGCGCTGGCGGCAACGTTGGGTGCTGTGAACAGGCCGAAGTCGAAGATTCCCGGGGTCCCCAAGAAGGGGGCGGCGGTGCTGCCCCCGCCATATCGGACACCGATGTCGTTCATCGCCGTGAGGTTGATTTCAGCCACCACCGTGGCGATTTGGATCTCCACGGGGTTGTGCACACGGACCATCATTGTGACGTTCTTGAAGTAGGTTTTGGCAATCGATTCGACCTTCGCCTGATCGTACGTCGTCTCCACGACGCCGTCGATCCGAACGGTATCCGGGCTGGTGACGGTAATGCTGACGTTGGGGTAGTCGTGAAGAGCCGCCGCAAGCTGTTGCTGCTGCACCTGCGTGGGAGGCAGGCTGGGCTGACGGACCGTCATCCGGTCCAGCACCCTGCCGAATGCCGAGGCGATCTGCTCGGCCTGCGCCTTCGCGGCGTCTGTGGCCACCGCTCCATCGAGCACCACGATGCCGCCCACGACGTTGGCCCGGATCTCCGGCTCCCCCAGCACGTCCCGCAGGGTCTTCGTGAGGTCCGCGCTGCTCGCGGCGACGACGACCACGCGATAGGTGCTGACCCCGGCCGCCGTCCACACGGTGAGCGTCGTCTCGCCGATGCGCTTCCCGAGGACCATTAATTGATTCCGTGTGATCAGATTGACGTCCGCGATTTCCGGCGCGGCGACCACGACGCGCTGGAGATTCGCAATGTCGAGCAGCCGGCCGTAGTTCACCGGAACGACGAGCGCCGGGAGTCCCTGCGCCTGCCCGCTTGGTGCCGCAACGACTACCGCAACGAAAAGCGCGATCACTCCTGCTATCGGCCGAGCGCGACGCAACGGTGACATTTTCTCCCCCCTAGAATCGACGCATGCCGGGCTGCCGGCCACTACCGTCCGGGCGCCGGCGCCCCAAAACCGGGTCCGCCCGAGCTCATGAATTGAGTATAGATTCTGACAAACCCCGGACCCGCCACCACGACGAAGAGGGCCGGCAGGATCAGGAAAATAAGCGGGAACAGCATTTTCACGGGCGCTTTGTAGGCGCGCTCTTCAATCCGCTGGCGCCGGCGCGTCCGCGCGTCTTCGGACTGAACGCGCAGCACCTGGGCGATGTTGACCCCGAACTCCATGGCCCGTACCAGGGTGGACGTAAACGACACGAGGTCCTCCACCCCGGTGCGGCTTCCGATGGCCTTCATCGCCGCCTGACGGTCGCTGCCGAGGCCGACTTCGTCCAAGTACACCTTGATCTCGTCGCTGATCGGCCCGCGCCGCCGGGACGACACGGTCTCGAGCGCCTGATCGAGACCAAGACCTGCCTCCACCGTCACGGTCAACAGATCGAGCGTTTCCGGCAGTTCCCGTACAATCCGGGCCTGGCGGCGCAGGATGGTGCGGCGAAGGGAGAATTCGGACCACGCGTACCCGAGCGCCCCGGCGACGATCGCAAACAGCACGGGCGTCCCGACGGGGGCGTGCCTGGTGAGCACGAGCACCACGATGCCCAGCGCGCCCGCGCGCAACCACTTCCAGGCGATCCAGACCACGGGATCGGTCGTACGGTTGCCCGCGCGCAGGAGGTTGGCCCGCACAGCGGCCAAGGATCCGGCCGGCGTCAGTCTGGCCGCCAGCCTGGCGACGGACTGTAAGATGGGGCCGAGCGCCCGCGCTGTGAAGGGCAGCGCAAGCGTCGATTCCCGGGGCATCCCTTGCGCACCGAGTTCCCTCAGCCGCTCCGCGACCAATTGCCGCTCCGGCGACCGCTGCAGCAGCGCGACGGTGGCAAGAAGCACCGTGCCAAAGACCAGCACTGCGATCGCGATCGGGATCATTCTCAGACCTCGATGGCGCCGATGCGCCGGATGAAGTAAATACCGAGCAGCTGCATCACGACCGAGATAGCCAGCATGATGTGGCCGATCCGCGTGGTCACCAGGTAGCTCGAGTACTCGCGCATGCCGACGAGCAGAACGACCATCAGGATGGGGGGAATCGCAACAACAATCACGGACGAGATACGCTGCTGGGAGGTGAGCACCCGAATAAAGTTCTTCAGCTTCACGCGCTCACGGAGCGTCGCGGTTACCTGATCCAAAAGCTCCGCCAGGTTGCCCCCGACCTGCCGGTTGGTCAAGATGCCGGCAACGGCCAGGTCGAAATCGTCGCTGCGGACCCGCGCCGCCATGTTCAACAAAACTTGCTCGGTGCCGAGCCCGAGGTTCATTTCGCGCTGCGCCCGCGCGAACTCAGCCGAGATCGGATAAGGATGATCGGACGCCACCATCGCCATCCCCTGGTTGAGCCCGAGGCCGACGCGAAGCGCCCCGGCAAGCGCCTGCAGCGCGTCCGGGAGTTGCCGGGTGAACGCGTCGCGGCGCCGGTTTCGCTTGAGGAGCAGCCACAAAAACGGCACCCCGACGCCCGCAGCCGCCGCCGGTACGACGATGAGACTGTCGCGGGCCGCGACGAGGCCGATGACGGCCGCCACCAGACCGCTCACCACGGCGATCAGGAGAAACTCGAAAGGTTTGATCGGCGCATCGGCCGCGTCGAGCAGACGTTCCAAGTGGCGTCCAAGGTTCCACCCCGCCATCGCGCGGTCGATCGACGGGATTTCGCTCCAGCGGCTGGTACCGGCGGCCGCCGCTCCGCCGTGCATCGGACGCACGAAACCACTCAGGCGCTCGGCGGCCGCAAAGCGCGGCGTCATCAAGCGCACCAATACCAGTTGCGCTATCAGCAGGACCGTCACGAATACCAGTATCGCGGTCAGCCACATCGTGCGATCCTCAGCGTAGGAATATGGACAAGGGGAGCTCGACGCCGGCCGGCTTCAACCGATCGTAGAACCGGGGCCGGATGCCGGTAAAGGTATGCTGACCGAGCACCCGGCCGTCAGGTCCGATGCCCTCCTGAACAAAGAGCGCAATGTCCTGCATCGTAATGATGTCGCCTTCCATCCCGGTGACTTCGGAGACCTTGGCCACCCGGCGGACGCCGTCGATGTAGCGCGACACATGCACGACGACGTGGATGGCCGACGAGACCTGTTCCCGAATTGCCCGCGTCGGCAGTTCGACTCCCGCCATCAGGACCATCGTTTCGATACGCGCGAGCCCATCCCGCGGCGAGTTCGCGTGCACGGTGGTCAGGCTGCCCTCGTGGCCGGTGTTCAGCGCCTGCAGCATGTCGAGCGCCTCGCCGCCCCGGACCTCGCCGACGATGATCCGGTCTGGACGCATCCGGAGGGCGTTCCGCACCAGATCCCGCGTCGTGACCTGCCCTCGTCCTTCGATATTCGGCGGCCGGGTCTCCAGACGCACCCAGTGCTCATGCTTCAGCTGGAGTTCGGCCGCGTCCTCGATCGTGATGATGCGCTCCGTCGGCGGAATGAACATGCTGAGCACGTTGAGGAGGGTCGTCTTGCCGGCGCCGGTGCCCCCACTCACGACGACGTTCATCTTCGCGGCGACGGCGGCGCGCAGCACCTGGGCCATCTCGGCCGTCATCGTCCCGAAGTTGATGAGATCCTCGGCGACGTAGGGATCACGGGCGAACTTCCGGATGGTCAGACACGGCCCGTTGAGGGCCAGCGGCGGAATGATGGCGTTCACCCGTGAGCCGTCGGGCAGCCGCGCGTCAACGTAGGGCTGCGCCTCATCGATCCGGCGGCCCACCTCGGAGACGATCTTTTCGATGATACGCATGACGTGCTGGTCGTCGCGGAACCGGATCGCGGTCGGGAAAATCTTGCCGGCCTGCTCGGCAAATACGACGTTGGGTCCGTTGACCATGATTTCGGTAATGCCGGCGTCGCGGACCAGAGGCTCGATCGGTCCGTAGCCCATCGCTTCGTCGACGATGTCGCTGATGAGCTTCGCGCGGTCCACCCGCGTAAGAAGCTCGGTCCCCGAGTCGAGGATCCGGCCCACCTCCCGCTCGACTTCCTCGCGCGTCCAGCTCGTGCCGCGGCGTCCAAGATCCTCGACGAGGCGCCGGTGGACGTCGTTCTTCAACGCCTGATAGGGTTCCGACCACCCGCGCTCGCTGACCTCGTCGAGCCGCCTACGCAGTGACACGATCCACTCTCCCGATGTATGCCATCACGGTCTTGGCAAGCGCACGAATCTGCTGGGCAAACGGCGTCTCGGGGTCGGTCATGATCAGCGGCATGCCGCTGTTGGCGGATGCGATCACCCGATCATCCCGCGGTAGCAGCGCCACGAACTTCATCCCGAGCGCCTTCTCTACGTCGCGCCGGGGCAGGGAATGCCGCTCGTCGACGGCATTCCCGACCAGCAGCAAATTCTGTATGGGGAACCGCAGCTGCGTCAGCATTTCGTGCATTTGGCTTGTGTCCTTGAGGCACACCACATCCAGCGTGGTGAGCTCGACCGCCAGATCGGCCACTTCCAGGGCTGCGAGCATCGCCTCGAACGACGACACGCTGACATCGACGACGACGACGCTGTACAGTGCCTGGAGGACGTTGAGCGTCTCGCGAAAACGCTCCGGCGGCACCTCTTCCGCCAACTCGGTCCGGAGGGGTGCCGCCAGCACCTCGACCCCGCTCTCATGCCGGTTGAGGAATCGCTCGGCGATCTCCACAGAAAGCGCCTGACTCATCTCGCGAATCGTGCGCTCGGGACGGATGTTCATCAGCGCCGCCACGTCGCCAAAGTACAGGTCGCCGTCGACCAGGGCCACCCGGCCGTCCTGCAGCCCCTTTAGAGCGATCGCGAGGTTGACCGCGACGGTGGTCTTCCCGACGCCACCCTTGCTCGACAATACGGCGAGGACCAACCCGCGGCGCGCGCCACCCACGTTGTCCAATTCGCCCGCCTCGGCGAGCACGCGCAAGACCGCGGCTTCGTCCAAGGGCGTGCTGAGGCAATCCCGCGCCCCGGCCCGCATCGCCTGGCGAAGGTCATCCGGCGAGACCGCGTGAGACGATACCAGAATGATGTAGATGCCTGGATGGCGCCGCGATATCCTCGCGGCCAGTTCGAATCCACTCGCGTCCCCGAGGTTCGTTGCCAGGAACACCAGCTGCGGCCCGCGGTGCGCAATCACATCCTCGAGCTCGTCGGCCTTGACGACCTCCGCCACCACGCGGGCGCCGGGGTGCTTCAAGACCGCGCTTTCGACCAAGCGCTGCACCGCCTGGTCGCCCGTCGCGACGACAATCCGTAGAAGTGATGCCACCCGAGTCCCCCGGACGCCCCGTCTACAACGCCTTAGAAGTGCACCGTTTCCTTCTGGCCGCCCCGCCAGATTTCGATGTTCTGACTCGGCGCAGGCGCCGGCCCGGTCACCCGGATGACAACGGGGATGGGACGAGCCGCCGGCGCGGCGACCACGGGCGCAGGGACGCCCTGCCCGTTCAGAGCGCTCAGAGTCGTCTGACCCCGGGTTTGCACAGTGCCGCTCACGCCGGCCGGCCGAAGGGCAAGACGCACCCTTCCGCTGTTGTCGATCGCCGTGAGCATCTCCACCTGTTCGGGGGTGAGCGCCACCGTCACCGAGGTCGTGACCTTGGCGGGCTGTCCGGGCTTTTGATCCGCCTGCTGCGCGCCTGCCAGCACGAGCACGTTTTGCAGGAAGATTCGAGACGTCTCAGGGTTGCCTCCCGCGACGACGGTGCCCACGATATCGACTCGGTCTCCGGGCGCGACAAATCCGGCCACGTCCGCGACCTCGTTCACTGCGATCGTGACCGCCCGCATGCCCTTCGGGACGACGTACGACAGGCTCGCCCCGACGTCCGCCGGAGCCAGCATGTCCGTGATCACCTGTTCACCTTCGAAGATCTCGGTCACGGCGACCCGGTTCACGCCTTCGACGACGGCATGAAGCGCCCGGGGGTGCCGGCCGGACGCGGGAACCTGGGTCACCTTAAGGTCGCCGCCGGCGATGATGTGACGCGTGGGAATGGGATGCGTGGCGACCACGACGTCCTCCATCGGCACGGCCGGCGCAACCGCGGTGCGGTGCTGTAGCGACTGCAGGTAGCCGACCACCACGGCCGTCGTGACAAGCGCCAGAATGATTGCGAGTGCAGGTACGACCCATCTACGATTCGTCATGTGTCTCTCTCCCCTCGTGCCCCTTCGCGTTACTGTAGAGACCTCACGTTCGAGAGCCCCGTGACCGACAACGTGGTCGGGTAACCGAGTGTTCCAACAAATGGTATCGCACCCGTCACCGGCAGGAGCGTCTGGACTTGGTAGATCGCCCACACCTGCAAGATATGATCACCCGTGGCCCCGTCGACGTACCGCACAACCGCAACGCACGATGTCTGGCCGGACGGCAGCGACGCGCTTGTCGCCGGCGCGGAGGACGAGTTGCCCGAGACCGTGCAGGGGGTGCCTGTCTGCACCGTCAAGAGCTGGGCCGTGGTTTGGACGCGCTGGGTGATCGCGTTATCGGACGTGGTGCAGGCCGTACCCGGCGCGCACCACGTCTGCATGATTCCCAATCGCGCCCCTTCACGGGCCGCGTTCGTCATGATCACCCACGAGCCGAACACGCGCCCGAACTCAAACGTCAGGAACGCCAGGATCAAGAGCAACGGCGTCAGCAGGGCGATCTCAAGAGCAAACTGACCCCGCTCGCTCTTCATCATGACGGACGGCAGAGTTAGGCACCGCGGCAGGCCACCCTGCGTGACAGATGGCCTGCGCGCGGCGCCTCGTTTTTCGCCTCGGAACATCACGGCGCGCTCTGGATACCCATCCACGAGGCGATCTTCGAGATCGATGTACTCAGCACGCCCTGCAGCGCAAACGCGGCCACAATCAGGAAGAGCACCACGCCCAGAATCAGCAGAACGTACTCCACCGTGCCCTGACCCTGCTCGTCCCGGTGCAGCTTGCTGGTCAACCGCGCGAGTGCGAACTCAAGCACGTGTATGCCCCCCCCGCCGGCCCCCGCAGCCATCTTTACGGCGGGTTCTGAGCGCCCATCCAGGAACTGATCTTCACGATCGCGCCGCTCAGCACACCCTGCAGCGCAAGCGCAGCCACAATCAGGAACAGCACGACGCCCAGAATCAGCAGGACGTACTCCACCGTGCCCTGACCCTGCTCGTCCCGGTGCAGCTTGCCGGCCAGCCACGCCTGCAGGAACTGAATCACATTCATTCGCATCCCCCTCTACGCAACTCCACGCCGGCCTTACGGCGGGTTCTGTGTGCCGATCCAGGAGCTGATCTTCGCGATCGCGCCGCTCAGCACACCCTGCAGCGCAAGGGCAGCGACGATCAGTAACAGCACCACACCCAGAATCAGCAGGACGTACTCCACCGTGCCCTGACCCTGCTCGTCCCGGTGCAGCTTGCCGGCCAACCAGGCCTGCAGGAACTGAATCACATTCATTCGCGTCCCCCCCTCTACACAACACCACACATACACAACACCACGCCGGCCTTTACGGCGGGTTCTGTGTGCCGATCCAGGAGCTGATCTTCGCGATCGCGCCGCTCAGCACATCCTGCAGCGCAAGGGCAGCGACGATCAGGAACAGCACCACACCCAGAATCAGCAGGACGTATTCCACGGTGCCCTGGCCGTATTCGTCTCGGTGCAGCTTGCCGGCCAGCCAAATCTGTACGAATGAAAACCAAGACATGTTTTGTTTTGTCCCTCCTTTCTCTGTTCCGGCGGGGTTTCCCCCTCGCCGGTGCCCCTGACGTCGGCCTGCCAACCTAGACAATACCCGTTAGATCACTCGGGCACCACTACCCAGCGCGGGTAGTTTCAGGGTAGGGTAGGGAAAGTCCCCATTTGCTCGCAAATCGGCCCGGGAGAGGGGCCCCGGGGTGCCAGAACCCGGTCAGCGAACGCGAAGGATCAAGAGGGCGTTGTTCGCGACAATCCCGATGTAGATCACGACGATCAATCGAGTGACCGCGAGAAGACGTACGGGAGCCGGCCGCCCCCAATTCGCGCTGCGCACGATGAGTGCTGCCAAGAACGCAAGCGCCAGCGCCTTGAGGACCGGGAGCGCAGGTGTAAACAGGAAATCGCGCAAGATGGGATTGGCTTCGTGGGCGCCGCGTGCCAACGCCAAGTACGTTGTCGCAAGATCCATCGCCTGAAGAACCACGAGAAGCCCGAACAGCGTCCAAAGCCGTCCGGACGACGCGAGCACGCGGAAAGACCGGACAAGGGCCCGATCTCTTGCACGGCGTTCCTTCGAAGCATCCACAACGTATTTTTCCCGCGCCGCACCCGGCATACCTGTCGTCCCCACCAGTGTTTTACCGGCGCACGAGGGTGCGTTATGCTTGTGGCCGTGCATCGCGGATGGTCGTTCCGGAACTTCCCCTGGGCGATGGTGCTCACGGCGTTCGCCCTTCGTCTGGCGGCCATGTCTTTGTTGCACAGCTATCGGTTCCCGTCGATTCATGACCACTATCTCTTCGGCACCGAAATGGGACGCATCGCCCGCTCGCTGGTTTCGGGCGGTGGCTTCGGGTCACCGCTGCACGGGCATACCGGACCGACGGCAATGGTGGGCCCGATCTACCCGTTTGTCGTGGCGGCGGCCTTTGAAGTATGGGGTACCTATACAACCGCCTCCGCGATGTCCTTGTTGACCCTGAATGCGCTCCTGTCGGCGATTACGGCGGCGGTCATCTACCTGATCGGCCGGCGGGCGTTCGACAAGAGAACCGGTACCTGGGCTGGGTGGATTTGGACGGTGTTTCCATTTGCCGTCTACTGGCCGATCGTATGGGTTTGGGATACCAGCCTGTCAACGTTGCTGTTCGCCCTCGTCCTTCTTGCGACGCTGCGCCTCGCGCAATCTATGCGCACGGCCGACGGAGCACGGTACGGCGTGCTGTGGGGCGTCGCGGTCCTGGCCAACACGACCTTCCTCCCCCTGCTGCCCGCATTCCTGGGGTGGTTGTGCTGGCGGCAGAGCCGCTGCGGCCAGTCCTGGGGCCGTCCGGCGGCCGCCGTGGCCGTTGCGTTCGCAATCGTGCTCACCCCCTGGATCGTCCGTAACCAGGTGGTATTCGGACGCGTGCTCCTGCGCTCCAACCTTGGGCTGGAGCTGGCACTCGGCAACTCACCCGGTAGAGACGACCCCGCGGCATGGCAGCGGATCCATCCTGCGGTCAACCCCGCCGAAATGGCGCGGTACCGGACGCTCGGCGAACTTCGCTACATGGCCGAAAAGCGGCGCCAGGCACTGGACTTCATCACACGACACCCCGCACTCTTCGCCCGCCGCACCGCGACGCATGTTCTGTACTTCTGGTTCGGCGCGGGCATGCCCGCCCGCGTGATTCGCTTCCCCGAAGTGTTGTTCGGACTCCCCGCATTCGTCGCGATCCCGGGACTGTGGCTCGCGATCGCGCGGCGGTCTCCGGCGGCCTTCCCGTTCACCGCTGTCGTCGCTCTGTTCCCGCTCGTTTATTACGTCACGCATCCGGACCTGCGGTTTCGCCACCTGATTGAGCCGGAACTGATGGTCCTGGCGGCGTACGGCGCAGGCACAATCCGGCGCAACCGGCGAACCGGCGCCCGAGAGGACCGCCCCGGTCCTGCGACGGGCCCGGGGGAAGCGACCTAGCGAATTGAAGGACACCGGCCCCCACGATCAAGGGAACGTTCACCGCCAGCGCCAAAGCGGCCACCCCCGCGCATGCCGGCAACCGGTGGCAACGATGCGATACCCGCCGACGTCAAGCCGTGCGTGCCCTCACGTGATGACGGGTTAGGAGATAAGGCCTCCCGAAACTGCCGAAACCGTAACACATTTCCCGCCTGATGGAACGGATTCTTTGACTTCAATCGTCGAGCTTTCCCGCATCCCGTACAATTAAGTTGCGGAATTCAGTCGATTCTAGTCGGGACATGGAAGGGTTTTAGGTGGGACGGCCGTGCACCGTTTGCACGCACGCGCAGCGCGAGGCCATCAATGAGGCCTTGGCGGAGGGGAATTGCTTCCGGGAAATCGCGGCGCAATACTGCGTTTCCAAGACGGCCCTGCACCGGCATTGGCAGGCGCATGTCGCGGACGCGCCTGCCAGCACGCCTACCGCGCCCCGTCAGGCTAGCGTGACGGCGCGACCGCCGCTCGTGACGTGGGGGGTGTGGGCGGCGGGGATTGTGGAAGTGCTGGGGCGGGCGGGAGAGACGGAGGTCGGCAAAGTGTAGAAGGTAATATTTAAGGAGCAAGCGGTCCGGACTAAATCGTTGGTCCTTACCGTACTTCTCGGGGCGTCATGGCTTTTTTCTATGGCGTCCATTATCTGTCGGACTGTCCGTACCTTTGGGGCGCAAGTGTTCATGCAAGTTCGGCGCTGGCGGGTGTTGGGGCACGTCGAAAAGGCCCACTTGCCAGTCTTCTCGTGGTGGTTGTTGATGGTCAGACGTGACCAAAAGCTGGCGGCCTTGGTCGTTCATTTCCATCGAATTTCTTGATGAGCCCTCCAGGAGTGCCGGAAATCAAGTTGGAAATTCTCGTGAACGAAGTGACGCGGCAAGTGAAGGTAAAGAACACTTCCGTGGTGCAGATGCGTGCGACTCTCGGAGCAGTCGGGTTTCGATATTGATGAGGTAACCTCGCCGGTGTCAGCGCCGGTGATAAACTGACCCAGATCGCCGGACTGAAAGTGACCCACCCCCAGCAAAGTTACCCTTCCGACCTGTTCAGGTCGGGAGGTGACGATCTCACCTATGCTGGGAGGCAGGACGGTGAAGCAGCTGCTGGAGTTGCACGGCGCAGGCGCATCGATTCGTAGCATCGCCATCACTCTGAGCATCTCCCGCAATACCGTTCGAAAGTATCTCCGGACACCAGAGCTCCCTCACGCGGCGCCTCGATCACCACGGCGATCGAAGCTGGAGCCGTACGCGGCGCACATTCAGCAGCGAGTGGCCGGCGGGATCAAGAATTGCCACGTCCTGCTGCGGGAGCTCCGCGCGCGCGGGTATGCCGGCGGGTACACGATTCTCAAAGACTTCGTCCAGCCGCTCCGCCGCCGGCCGCCCGTCCAAGGGACGATGCGATTTGAGACGGCGCCCGGCGAGCAGGCGCAGGTCGACTTCGGGAGCTGCGCCTATGCGGCGCCGACGGGCGGGACGCGTCGTGTGTGGGCGTTCACGATGGTGCTCAGCTGGTCCCGGATGTTATACGTGGAGTTTGTCCGGCGCGCGGACACCAGCACGTTCGTCCGCTGTCACTGGCATGCGTTTGAGTATTTTGGCGGGATCCCGCAGCGCTGCCTGTACGATCGCACCAAGCTGGTGGTCCTGGGCACCGACGCCGCCGGCGCGCCGCTGTGGAACGAACGATTTCTCGATTTCTCGCTGCGGCTCGGCGTGGAGGCCACGCTCTGCCATGCGTATCGGCCGCAATCGAAAGGCCGGGTCGAAAGTAGCATCAAGTACGTGAAGGGCAATTTCTGGCCAGGTATCCAGTTTACCGATCTCGAGGACCTCAACCGGCAGGGACGTGCGTGGTGCGACACGGTCGCCAATGTCCGGCTGCACGGGACGACGCAGGAGCGGCCGGTGGATCGGTGGGAGCGCGAGCGCCCGGTCCTGCATGGCCTGCCGACGCCAGATCGTGTGCAGCCGTTTTTGTGCGAGGAGCGTCGGGTGGGGCGGGATGGCTATGTTCAGTGGGACGGCGCATGGTACGGCCTGCCGTGGCCATGGCGACCCGGCCAAGGCATCTCCGTGCAGGCGACCGATGGCTTGGTCGAGCTGTGGGACGGGAGCGCGCGGCGGGCCGTCTATCCTCGTGGGACGCGCCCGAGGCAGCGGCAAACGCACCCACAGCAGTGGGCCGGCTTGGCGCCGCACGATGGTCGGCCGCGGCTGGAGCCGCGGGGCGTGCAACTCGTCGACGTCGACATCGAGCGGCGACCGCTCACCGTGTACGCCGCGCTGCTCGGGGAATGATGCCGATGCTGGCGATCGAGCAAGCCCGGCGGCACCTCGAGCACCTCGGCCTCACGCAGGCTGCGTCGATCCTGGATGGCCGCTTGGACGTCGCAGCCACAAAGCAGGTCCCGTACGCTGATTTCCTCGCGGATCTGTTGCGCTTCGAAGTCGCGGCCCGGCGGGAGCGCTACCTCCGCACGCGCACCCGGCTCGCCCATCTGCCCTTCCAGCGGACCCTGGAGCAGTTTGACTTTCGCTTCCAGCCCTCGATCGACGAGCGGCAGATCAAGGAGGTGAGCAGCCTCGCGTTTGTCGGGGATGCGGCCAACGTGATCTTGCTCGGTCCGCCCGGGGTCGGCAAGACGCATCTGAGCGTGGCGCTGGCGCTCAAGGCGATCGATGCCGGCCATGGGGTCTATTTCGTGCGGGCGCATCAGTTGCTCGAGGATCTCCGCCAGGCCCAGAGCGAGCATCGGTTGGACCGGCGGATGCGCGTGTACTTGGCGCCCAAGATCTTGATCATCGATGAGTTTGGGGTGTGGCCCTATGACCGGACGGCGGCGACCGCGCTCTTTGCCCTGATCTCGGCCCGCTACGAGCGCGGCAGCGTCATCCTCACGTCCAACAAGGGCTTCGCCGAGTGGGGCGACGTGCTCGGCGATGCCGTGATCGCGACGGCGATTCTGGATCGGCTCTTGCATCACAGCCACGTCATCAACATCCGCGGCGAGAGCTACCGGCTCCGGGAGAAGAAGCGGGCGGGCCTGCTCGGGACGCCAGCCCAGGCCGAGAAAGCCACCAAGCCGGCCAAGGCATGACGATCGAAGGGGGGTGGGTCAATTCTAAACCGGCGATCGGCCCCGGGGTGGGTCAATTCAAAAGCGGCGTAGGTGGGTCACTTTTATCCCGGCGTTGACACCGGTGCCAGTTGTCTCGCGTCAGAATGCCGATGTGAAAACTGCGATCTACGCCGAAATGGCGATGGTCGGACTCATTTTGGCAATGGTGTTCGTTGTTTACCTTCTTCCGTTGACCGCTCTGAGCCTTGATGATCACAATGTGTTGCCCGAGCGTGGGGCAATGAGCAGCAACGCCGATTGGCTTTGGCATTTGGTGCGTTTCGATCAAGCCCGGCTCACCTACGTAGGCGACTTCGCCCTGTTTCGGCCAGGGCTGTTCTTCATGTACTGGGTTGGCGATGTGCTGGCACGACACTATCGGATGTCACTTAATCTCGCGACAGTGGCCCTGTATGCCATAGCCGCGTGCATTCTGTACCTCACGCTCCGACGTTGGTGTGGACGTTTGTTGGCATTCGCGCTTTGTAGTGTTTTTTTCTACCCAAACCAGGGATACGTACTCGCCAACGCCTGGCATGTAGCAGGATATCTTGTGTCGATTGTGCTGTACATCGTGGGTTTCTCTTTGCTCGACTGGGGAGTTTTCGTCGGAACGGCTGCAACCGGTAACTCACGATCCTTATTCGTATCAACGACGTTGGCGCTGTTTCTTTCGACCCTGTTCCACGAGTTTACCGTCCTCGCGATGCTGGCAACCGTTGTCTTCCTCTTCATTGTTGGTGGTCGGGCAACATCTAGAGCGCGATTCACCTTCCATGTAACGTTGCCGATCCTTATCGCACTCGGAGGTTACCTGCTACTCTACGGCGTCAATTGGGTGAGCTATCCGCCACCGCAGCTGTGGTCGACACATCCGATCAACACTTTATGGACCACTGGCTCGTTGAGGAGCTTCGTGAACAACACCGTCGCCCTCCTTATACATGCTGGGATGTTCTTGTGGCCGACAGACCTGGCGTACAAGCCGTCCTTGAATGTTCTCATAAACGAAACCCCCCTGCCTCCGGGCGCACTGCTGCGCATCGTGTTGGCGATACTAGCCCTGGCGCCAATCTACCCCGCCCTGACCGCAGTGATTAGATCGGCTCGAGCACGCGCATTTTTGGTCACCGAGGTGGCCTGCGTGGCGGCGGCGATAGCAATCATCGTCGCGGTGTCCATCGGTCGCCTAGCGACGGCCGGTACTTTCCGTGACTATTACTATCCTTTGGTTGGTTTTTTCTTGGTGGTGTTGGCCGGACGAGGACTTGGTCTGTACCTCAACCGGACACGGAACACGTGTCCCGTTGTTGCGCGATGGATCCTTGTTTCGGTTCTCATGTTAGCCGCGACCGGCCGTGCGATTGAAATCCACAAGATCCACCAGATCAGATATAGGCAGATCGAGGCGGAATTGAAAATCGTCGCGGCCCTCGCTGGCTTTTTCGAGCATGCACCTGACCGCTGCCATGCTGGGTTAGAGATGCACTACGAGGCCGAAGGAAAAAGACCGCTCTGGTACGTTCCGCGCTGGATCATCACCGATCGCTTACCCTCGTTGGCCAACATGGAGACAGAGTTGCAGTATTTCGACTGTGGGATTCGGTCCGGCCGTCCAGTGTACACGGTAATCACGGCCGATCATGACCTAATGCGGATTGATGTAATGTTGCGGGAACTCGCTCTCGCTCATGGCCCGAGAGCGCCGGTGGCCTTCGTACGCGGCGAATTTGGCAAGGAACTGTTCGACCAAGCGCGGCCGGATAACAGGTTCGAGGCAGCGCAACGCCAAAGCGTTGACAACCATCTATGGATCATCGCCCGGACGCGGGAACCCGTCAGGTTAGATGGCCTAACGATTTCGTTTCGCTATCCGAGTCAAAGTCACATCCTCTACCATTTTGGGATTCGAGTACTTCCGCCAAGAGGAACGAAAGCTGACATTCTCACGAGGTCGGTTGCGTTTATTGACACGATCGTGCGGTCATCGACCGGATCGAGCCTGGTCGCCGATTCCAGTTCGCCCGGTCCCCTACCCGTCCGCGGTGACAGTTGGATGAGATGGATCCCGACATTACCAGCCGCGTTTAGCGTGACTTTCCGCCGCGACGGCCCCGACTGTCTTGTCTTCCTGAAGGAGTACCTGTTGGGCCAGATGCCGGACTGCCCCGGGCAGCCTGTCGATGTGGAGATCTTGCAATGGTCAAACGGGACGCCGAACGTTCAACTCGAATCGATAATCAGCGCACCGGCCGGATCCCGCTTGGATTGGTTGACGATCGGCCATAGGTGGATTCTGCATTGAAGGGATCGACTTCGCATCCACGCCCGCCCGTTTTCAATCTGTTATCAGGAATTGACCAACACCAAGCACGACTCCGTAATGGTAACCGCAATAAGCTGTGATGACTTCTCTTGAGCCGTCTGAGGGGGACACGCTATCGCGGCACGGAGGACACCAGCGGGGCTGATGCGGTCGCTAACCCTCGGCGGACTAGGGAAGAGAAGAGGTCCACATTCGCTGAGCGGCGAACGGCGGATCGACCACGGCTTCTTGTCCAGCCTGATGTCCTTCAACACCCCGTGTCGTAGCCGTCCCTAAGGAGGATCAGCGTGCTGAATCCACGCGGGCTCGGCAGGTACCCAACGACCACGAACTCCTCGCGGTGCCTTATCGGCACCTCGAGCCAGTCCGGGCTCCGGAAGCCGGGCCGTTGGACGATGATCCGCAGCAATGTGTCGCTGGCGAGATCGAC
The DNA here is from genome assembly GCA_035308905.1 of bacterium. Taxonomy (NCBI): domain Bacteria; species bacterium. The sequence goes on from DATGFS010000011.1 coordinate 77,327, forward strand.
GGACTGTGCCGCTTTGCCCCAGGCGCGGTCAAGAATCGCCTGCGCGGCCGCGACCCGCGCAGCGTTTTTGTCACCGTGCTGCATGATACCGATCGTGCCGGGACTGCCCGCGCAGTCCACACCGCAGGTGCGATGAATCGCGATAGACGGCATATCCTTAAGTGGTTCGATGTCGAGGTCGTGAGCCTGGCGATCCTATCACGGGCCATTCTGCCCATCGTGGCGCGGCTGACGGTCCACTCTTCCTCACCGGCTGATCTTTTCATCCAATGGGATGCGGTGTATTATGTGGGCATCACGCAGCACGGTTATACCCGCCCAATGAATTTCTTTCCCGCGTTCCCGATTTTCGTGCGGGGCTTGACGATCATCGGATTTAGCACGGTGCCTGCGGCGCTGCTGGCAGCCAACCTTCTGTTCATCGTAGGCGTTTGGACGGCGGCGCGATGGGCGGCCCAAAGTGGGGGGGAGGACGTCGGCCTCAATTTAGCCCTGCTACTGATGTTCTTTCCCACCACGATCTTCTTCTCGACCGCTTACCCGGAGTCCATGCTCTTGCTACTGAGTGCGGTTGTTTTTCTCCTCGCTCCACGGCGGACGTGGCTAGCGTCGGCGTTCGCGGCCATTGCCTCCGCCGCACGACCGCCAGGCATGTTCCTCTCACTCGTCGTGCTAATCAGCGGGCCGGCCAGACCGTGGGGGCACCGGATCGCACAGGCTGGGATCGCGCTCACCGGCCTCTTCGCATGGTGCGCCTGGAACGCCGTCGCCTGGCGCAACCCGCTGGCGTGGATGGCCGGTGAACTGGCGGGCGGCCGTCTTGGGCATGTAACCAGTCTCACCGGGTGGGTATTGTTGCCGCTGTGGCAGATCACCCAATCGTCGACCTATGTACTGACGTCCACGTCGGGCACCTTTCTGGATCCGCTCATGGCGATTGTCGCCGTGGCCTTGCTCCCGGTCCTCTATACGGAGCGCCGATGGTCGGAACTCCTGTACGCGGCGCCAAGCGTGCTAGCGCCCCTCCTAACCGGCGCCGTGGGCCATCGGTCGGCGGGGTTCGCTCGTTACGCCGTTGTGCTGCTCCCTCTGCTCTACCTTGGCGCAGAGTGGATCGGATCATCACGGTGGGCCCGTGCGCTGACCGTTCTTATCCTAGCTTCGCTGGCGCTCTGGTGCATAAACTTGTTCTTCCGCGGCCAATTTCTCGGGTGAGGCGTGCCATGGCGCGGCGGCGAGGGCGCGGCGCACATGGTGCGCGTGATGTCTCTACGGCGCACGTTACTGGTATTGAATGTAGCGGGCCCCCGCGGACGTACTGGCTTACACCGTAGGCCCGCACGGCCGGACCGCCCCCGAGAGGGCTGGGTATGCACCTCCACAGCGTCGTCATCGCGTTCAAACCCGCACCGATAAAGACGTTCGACACATCTCTCGCAAGGCACGCTCGCTCAACCCCGTCCGGCTGATCAGTCGGTCCAACGGCACCTCCTGAAGAATCGGGCAGACGGACGCGGCTCAAGAGTCATGGCGAGGATATCGATACTCGGTGACCACCTCGCCGGTATCATCTATGAGGCCAGCCTCTCTGTCGTCTAGCTTGTTTGATTCCTTGCCGATGTATCGGACAGCCTTGGCGATCACCGGGCGGCGGAGCAGAAGACCGAGACTCCGTTGTGAGCACGGATGGCCGTCCGGTCGCAGGCTTTTTGACTCAGGATGCACTCGATACTCCGCGATGACATCCGCGTAGGTTTTCACCCGTGCCACACCATCGTTGCCGTGATCGCCCCATGTCCGGATGCGAAAAGACTTACCGGATTACCGGTCAAGCCACTCGAGCTCAGACCATTGAGACGGCGCAGACGTCCATGGAGCAACCAGATGAAAGTGCTCCGGATCAATTCCAGAAGGATGGACGAACGAGCGGACAAAGGCAGTAGCAAGAAAGTTGGCGGGTTAATTTGGTCCGCATACGGCTTCCCTTGATTCACACGAGCGAAGAGTCGAAGTAGTGACGGGCTGCTGATCATGATGCGACCGATGATACGTCTTTCCAATAGGTCTTCGGTGAGGATACCATCCCAAACTTGTCGAATCCAAGCTCGGTTCGATTTCTTTGGATCGGAATTGGCCCGAGTGCGCACTCGTTCCGCCACAGCCCCATTTTCAGAAGCCTCGGTCCCGCCGTCCCACTCATTCGTGCTGGCGCAACCGGCGTGCTGGCCGGCTCCGCCGCGACATGCGCCTGCCAATGCCGGTGGAGTGTCGTCTTGGAAACTGCGTACTGCGCGGCGATGTCCCGGAACGAAGACCCTCTGCCGAGGCCTGATTAATAGTCTTGTGATGGGTGTGTGTGCAGATCGTGCAGGGTCGTCCTATTGAAAAACACTCTGGTGTCACGAATAGAATTCGAGTTTCTTAAGCTAAATTGTACAGGACACTCAGAGGCCGCGACCAGATCGCGAGATATTGCCGTTCCGCTAGGCGGGAAATCTGTTACGGTTCCGGCAGTTTCGAACCCGCTTAGCTCCTAACCCCTCATATGATGACCCACGAACCAATCGTCCAAAGAGCCATGAAGAAACCCTGCGACATCGCCAAACCGATTTCAACGTCCGGCCGGTTGACCTTCGCGAGCAGAATATAGAGCGGAAATGCCTCCAAGAGGTGCCGAAGAAATGCATAGGATCTTGGGAAATCTACGACTGGCAGGAGCACCGAGTACAAAGCCAGCACCCATAGAGGACGCGAAAGATGTCGACGATTTGGGAGCAGGAGAGCCAGCGCCATGATGAAAGCCGCGGAGCTCAAGCCGAGCCCGGTGATCAGCGAGCCGTTCACCGTCTTGCCGGCGTCATTTCCCGATGGCAAAAGCTTACTGTTCGAAGGGGCCATCCAACTCTGGTGAATATGCCAGTAGGCAAGAAAGTCTCCCGTGAGCCGATACTGATAGAAGAGAAACGCGGCCGTTCCCAACGGAATCAAGAGAAGAAAAAGCGCATCCGGGCGCCACACTCGTGTCGCTTTCACCGGCCCGTCTGGTAGGCCACGGTTCTGCAACGCATACATGTAGGCCAGTGGCGCAACCGCAAGAATGCCTTCGGCCCTTGTGAGAGCGAGCAAGAAACCGAAGGCGCCAGCCGCCCGCCAATTGCCCATGCGCGCGTAATAGAAACAAGCAACGAGCAACGCCAAGAACAGCGGTTCGCTGAGAACGGCCGAAAGAAGAAAGGCGGACGGAAAGGCGAAAAGGTACCTCACCGTGCGCGCCGCGACTTCGGCGCCGTCATTAAGAAGGACCAACCGATAGAGGGTGAAGCAGGTGATCAGAACGCAGACATTGGAAACCACGAGTCCGCCGACGTACGGGCCTCCAACGGCGTATCCGACGATCCGCATGAGGAGTGGGTAGAGCGGAAAGAAATTATAGTTCGCCTGGCCGAGCGCGTTCCGCGTCGCCGAATATCCATGGCTCGCAATGTCCACGTACCAACCGGTGTCCCACGCGCCCCAGATGTCCAGCAACCCCCGCTGAGAGGTATATTGGGGCCAAAAAAATCGGGCGCCGGGCACGCTCGCGAGCAGGGGGCCGACCGCCGCGCGGGACGAAACGCCAATAATTTCTAAGGTTAGTCGGGTGATCAGAAACACCGCAATTATCTGTATTGCGTGCGGAGGAATCGGTAGCGGTACCGCCACGCGTCGCCGTGCGCCGGAGCGCGACGCCGCCGTTCCTGTCGATTCCGACAAGCCTGCTGACGGGACTCGCCTCATGGCGTGCACCTAAGTGGCCCGAAGCCACTCGATTTCGGCGCCACTAAATGTCCTTCTGCGCCAGCCTCACCGTGAGCGGGGCTCGTACGCAAGCGACTGTTCAATCGTCTCAATATTCGTCCGTTGGCCATTCATTTCAGGAGGGCAAGACTCCTCTGCTAGTCGTTGCCCTTGACACTGAGTACGGTCCGCTCCTCATGGGGCCCGCACGGCTATGCGCCGATCGACCTGCCGCCAAACAAAGACTCCGTCAACCGAATCTGGGACCCAGCCAAGGGCCTCAACGAGGAAAGCCAACGCTTCGCGCTCGTGCGGGGACGGACCCAACAAGACCGTCCGTATCCGCTGGCGCTCCAACACAGCGATGACGTCCGCCCTCAAAGCCGGCGTCAGGGTGGGGACGCGTCCTACGTCTTCGATTTCGATAAGTGCGCGCGACAAGGAAGTCGGTGCAGGCCACGGAGCCCTGCCCTCTCCGAACGCGTAACCCTCCGGCATCTTGAATGCCATGCGTGCCTCGGCCTGCCACAACATCGCCGAGGCGTGATCGGCGGCAATGTCCGTGGAAAACGGCACGATCAGCGCAGGGGACTCGATCGCCTGCGCATCGCGCGGCCGGCGAAAGAAATCCGGCACATCGAGGCTGGTCGCCGGGTACAAAGGGATTCGCGGAAACAGAAAGGCCAGGGCCGCAAGGCTGGCCACGGCCCTGAGAACCCGCTGGTGACGCGGCACCGATCGGTCGGCGATGTAGAGCGCGAGCACAAATCCCAGCGGCAGGTAAAGGTATTCCCCGAACCGGTTTGCCGCAATGTCCCGAAAGAAAGGGACGACCTGGAACAAGCGCCACGGCAGCGGTATGCCGGTGGATCGGTTGCCCGCGATGTGCAGGGAAGGTCCCAATGAACAAATCACGATCGCGATCAGGAGGGTAAGCAGGAACCGGACCGTCGCGTCGCCGCGCTTTGTGCGGCCGATCACGGCGAGCAACACGATTAACGGGATGCCGACGTACGTGTTCCACTCTCCTCCCGTAAAGCTCGCGGACAGGAACAGCGACCCGAAAATCGCCTGCGGCGATGTGGGAAGAATAAAGCTCAACAAATTCGCGGCGTAGAAATCGGCCACGCCGTGGACGGGATGCGACGGCTGCCAGCGGCCGAGGAACGTGAGATAGAGTGGATAGGACAGCACCGGAAATGCGATCAGGAATGCGAGCGTCAGGCTGCGCAGCACGTACCGCACGCGCTGTGACGTGACGGCATGGCGGCACGCGACAAGCAGCACCAGGGTGCCGATTGCTGCAAACACGCACTCCATGAGCAGCACTTCGGCGCTGATGAAATACTGGATGAGCGCCAGCGCGGCCAGTTTGGCGCCGTTGTTCCATGCGGGCCGTCGCTGGGCAATGAGGACGTCGTGCAGCACCAGTAGGAATAAGGGAGGCGTGAACGCCGTGGTCATGTGAAGGTGACCGACGGCGTGGGCCGTCTGAAAAGGCGAGAACCCATAGACGGCACCCGCGAGGAGCGCGGGAAGGAATCCGCATCCGAAGACCCGGACGGCGGCAAAGTATGCACTCCACGCCGATACGATCAGGCTCAATATCAACGCCAGGTTGTACGACAAGATGGGGCCGGCCGACACGGTGACCGGACTCATCACGAGGCCGACGAAGGGCACGGCGGTATTCCAGGCGAGGTTGGCCCCCGAGTCGGAGAAGATCCAATTGGTCAGCAGCGGGTTGAGGTGATGTGCCAGCGCGTACGGGATCCACGCGAGAAACCACATGAATGACAGGGGATCCTGGGCAGCCGGCCCGCGTTCTCCCCCAATGTAGGCTGTTGCGGGATGAGAGAGGATCGGGAAGAACAAAATCAGGGCAAAGCAGCTGTAAAGGGCGAAGGCCAGGACGTGCTGCCCTGTCGGTCGCCCGGCCATCGGCCGCGTCAGCCACCTCGTGAGAGGCGCTTTCATTTGTCCCGCAGGTCCGCGGGAAACACCATGACCAGCCGTCCGTATCCGGTGGGGGTGGACGGGCCGGAAAGGATGTTTGGATACGGAAAGTACGTTGCCTTGGCGACTCGGCGGTATCGCTCGATGATCGGCGCGATTTCGCCGGAGGAGCCGAGGACGCCTACGGCGACATTGTCGGCGCCCCAAGGCCCAAGCCAGCCGAGGACATGAGTCCAGTTTGCCCGAGCGGGCTCCTCATATCCACCATACGTCGGGGCTAGGAGGTCCATCTGCTCAGCCCGCAGCGGGGTCAGCGCCGAGAGGCGGCCCCCTCGTGCCGTATATCGTTTCGCCGCTTGGACCAAATCACTAAACTGGTCGAGCAAGAATCGGCCGCACACAGGGGCCTCACGGGAGTCCGACAGAACGGCGGCAGGCACCCGGTAGACCGTCACGCCACCTGTCCGCGTCCCCGCACTGCCCACGAAGGACGACAGCCACCCCCACGCTTCTTGGTCGGGCCCCGCGATGATGATAGCCCGAACGTCGTGGGCAGCAAGGAATCCCCGGAGGCATATCCGGTACCTCGGCACAATTGGGCCGGAATAGAGCATGTACGTGACGAACGAGCGGGAGAATGATCGCGGCACCAAAGGTCCCAAGTAGCCGCCGCTCATGGGGAACCACATCCCGGTTTCAGCCTGCCACAGCATGCTGTCCCCCGTGTACCCGTACGGCACGACTATGGTATTTTCGTCTCTGCCCAACCGCCTGAAGTCGCCGCTTTGAAAGAACGCAGGCACATCGCGCCAAGTGTCGCGGCCCGGAGCGCCGAGATTGGGGGCAAGACAGATCAGCGCGAGCGCCGCAAGCGCCCACCGTTGCCAGCGCTTGCCATGCTCGTCGCTGAGCCACAGCGCGACCATCACCCCGGCGACAAGCGTCACGTACAGGGTGAAGCGCGCCGGCAACGCCTGCCGGATCAGCGGAAGGTACACGGTGAGCGCCCACGGCGTCGGGCCGATCTCTACGCCGGCAATATGAAGGATTGGACCGAGCGCTCCCGCCGCGGCCGCGGCCGCGGAGAAGATCAGGACCTTGGTCCGCCGCGCGGACCAGTACTTGATGGCACATAGAACGATGAGCGCGACCAGCGGCAGACCAAGATACGCGCCCGCCTCGGCGTAGTTCCCGGAGAATCGCGACGAGACCGTCGTGAAGGTGCGCCCTCCGAGCAGGGTCACAGGCGTCGGCACGACGTAGTTGAGCAGGTCCGCCGAGTATATGATTGGAGAAGAGATGAGACCGGGAAGGTCTGCGATGCCCTTGACCACATAGTAGAGATAGGGGGCGAGCATCAGCCCCGCGAGCGCGTACGCAAGCACCACGTACCCGGCCACACGCAGCATCCGGGTCCGTCCACCCGAACTATTGAATGCCAGACCGATGATGAACGCCACGGCCCCCCAGACCGTAGCGGTGGCAAAAATCTCGGTGGAGAAGCCAAACTGCAGAGTCAGGAGCAGCGCCGTGACGATCACAAACCGCGTCGCCCGCACTTCTCGCTCGTAGAACCGGAGCGAGAGTAGCGCGAGGAGCGGCACGACAAACGTTAGACCGAGGTTGAGATGACCGTGCCCCTGCAAGTGTGCCAGTTCATACGACGAGAAACCGAAGATATATCCTCCCGCCAGGGCGGGCAGGTGCGCTCGGGTCATGTGCCTGCACAGCAGAAATGCGGTCCAACCGGCGAGGGCCGGGGCCAGAAGCGACGCGATGTTGAACGCGACGACGGGACCAACGGACAGTGTGAGCGGCGCAAGAGGCAAGGCGGCCGCCGGCACGGAGGTCGTCCAGGCGAGGTTCACCCCGTCCGGCGCCCACACCAATTTGGTGAGAAATGGATTCATTCCGTGCTGGATCGCATGAGGCCACCACGCGAGAAACCAGATGAAGAGATCCGGATCCGCACCCGAGCCGACGGTGTAATGCCGCGGATCCCTGAGGGTCGGCCACCCAAAATCGGCGACGGACACGAGGAGATACACAATCAGCGCCGCGATTGAGAGACGCCGGTCCGCCCACTCCCGCGTCCCTCTCATCATCGCGGCTGTTCTTGAAACAAGTAGATGCGAATCGTCGGCAGACCCGGGAACGTGCGCTGGTCCACAACTCTCCCCGCGGCGGCCAGCGCTTGCGGCACCAAGTGGCGGGGGTCCGTCCACCACTCATGACTGTATACAAGCCAGACGCGGCGATACGCGCCGGCCATGCCGCGCAGTCGTGATGTGTCGGCCGGCGTGGCCCTGGGTTCTCGCAGGCCGCCGTCCGGGAAATCCCGCGGCACACCGTGTTCCGGGATGGTCAGGCCCCACCGATGGAAATAGTAATCAAACGGCAGCTGGACAAGATTGTCGTGAAAGAGGATCACGTCGTCCGAGGCGACACTCGTCGCGACATAAGCGGCGGCGCGGTCCCACGCTTCCCACTTCGGCATCGTTCGGTAGTAGACGATCAACCCGGCCAGGCAGCTCAGAAGAACGAGCGCGACGGCTGCGTACCGCGTCCCGCTGCGGCGCAGCGTCAACAGGCCGCGGGCGGTCAGCAGGCACGGCACAAGCGATGTCCAGATCAGAGTTCGATACCCGGCTGTCAACGTTGCCGGCGTAAGCAGCGGAAAGCCTGCCAGGCCGAGGACCACCGCGCACCCGATCGGCAACATCCAGACGATCAAAACGCACCGGATCCAACGACGGTCGGTCGACGAATCCAGGAGGCCCCTCACGATCAAGGGAACGGTCACCGCGAGCGCCAGGGCGGCTGCTCCCAAGCGCGCGCCGGTCGACGGTTCGGGGCGCGCTCCAAAAAGCGGCGAGAATGCGTCCGGCAGCAACGAGGCCGTTGCGCCCCACACGCTGAGCGACGTCGGGCCCGCGGTCCCGGCCCGGAGCTGGCCCGCAAGCATCAGCAGTATCGGACTCCACGCAAGCACGACAAGGCCCTGAGCGACGGTCCAACGCCGTATGAACGTCGATGTCACACCCGGGCGGCCGCGGAGCAGGATGACGATCACGTTTGCCGTGGCGAGCAGCAGCGCGGCGCTATGCTCGGTCCACACCGCGGCGGCCATGCCGACGACGTACAAGCCCCAGGCGCCGCGCGGCGGCCGCTCGCGCAGCACGAGGACCAGTCCCAACAGCGCGACGGTGGCCGCGAGCATCAGGAGCGGATACATTCGCGCTTCCTGACCGTACCACACGTTAAACGGCGATAGGGCCAGGAGCAGCGCCGTAAGAAGCCCAAGGCTCGCCCCGCCGAGCGCGCGGCCGAGAAGATACGCCGCGGGGATCGTGAGCATCTCTGCTATCGTCGAAAAGGCGCGTAGGGTCCCCACCCGGTCGCCAAGGGCCAGCCAGAAGTGGAGCAGCATATAGTAGAGGGGCGGGTGTGCATCGAGCCGAGCTGTCCACCGCCAGATGTCGGGCACGGAATGTCGTGCCATCCACAGGCTAAATGCTTCGTCGGTCCACAGCGGTGGCAGCCCGAGATGAACGAGCCGAACGACCGCCGCGAGGAGCATCAGCGCAAGGACGAGTCGTGCTTGCCGTGTCGCGTCTCCTCCCATACCGCTCCTCATTGTAACGCCCAGAGCCATCCTACCCGAAGACTACCCAGCGCGGTGCCCGGGCATATCTCTACAATGAAAAAGGAGTTCAGAAACGGGGATGGAAGCCTCGCCCATCAAGCGATCGGGGGAAGTGATCATGACGCCAATAGAGGCGCCAAGCGGGTCGGATTGCGACGTCTCTATTATCATCCCCGCGCATAACGAAGAAGAAAGCGTCGCCCACCTCCATCAACAAATCGTGGACGCCATGGGGCAGTCGGCCGTGGCGTGGCAGGTGGTGTACGTGGACGACGGCAGTACCGATCAAACGTTCCAGATCTTGGATGCGATCGCCCAGCGGGATCCCCGCGCCGTCGTCGTGCAGCTCCGCCGCAACTTCGGCCAGACCGCGGCCATCGCGGCCGGCATCGATCACTCGAGCGGGACGGTCATCGCGCTCCTGGACGCCGATATGCAGAACGACCCCGCCGACATTCCTCGGTTGCTAGAGAAGCTCGACGAAGGGTATGACCTTGTGAGCGGCTGGCGGAGAAATCGACAGGACGCGTTCTGGAACCGGCGCCTGCCATCCATCGTGGCAAATTCGCTCATCTCCGCGGTGACAGGCGTCCGTCTGCACGACTACGGCTGCACGCTGAAGGTGTACCGGCGGGACATCCTGGAGCATGTCCAGCTGTACGGCGAGATGCATCGGCTGATTCCGGCGTACGCGGGATCGGTGGGAGCCCGCATCGCGGAGATGCCGGTCAATCACCGCGGTCGCCGGTTCGGCAGATCGAAGTACGGCATGGCGCGCACGATGAAGGTTCTCCTCGATCTGCTCACCACGAAGTTTCTGTCGAACTATGTGACAAAACCGATCTACCTCTTCGGCGGCAGCGGTCTGGGGCTGGCGTTCATCGGGTTCCTGCTCACCGCCGTGGTCGCCGTTGAGAAGATCTTCTACGGCATCTGGGTCCACCGAAACCCACTGGCCTGGATCGCGGGGTTCAGTTTCGTGTCCGCGTTGCAGTTGATGTTGATGGGCCTGCTCGCGGAAATGACAGTCAGAATCTACCATGAGTCGCAGCGCAAGCCTACATACCTGGTTCGCCGGGTCGTCAACCGTCCTGAGGACACAGTCGTTGTGCGGCATATCCGGGTTCGTCGCTAGCGCGCTCGAAGGGGACTGCGCGGAATCGACTATTCGGGCCATGTGCCGGGCGATCCGGCACCGCGGGCCCGACGACGAGGGCTATCATTTCGAACCCCAGGTGGCCCTTGGGATGCGCCGCCTGAGCGTCATCGATCTCGCGGGCGGCCACCAGCCCATGAGCAACGAAGACGGGACCGTCTGGATCGTTTTCAACGGGGAAATTTACAATTTTCTCGCGCTGCGGGCGGCGCTGGAGGGCCGGCATCGCTTCCGCAGTCGCTCGGACACCGAGGTCATCGTGCATCTTTTCGAGGACCTCGGTGCCGGCGCGGTCGAGCGGCTCGAGGGGATGTTCGCGTTCGCTGTTTGGGACGGGAATCGCAAGCGCCTGGTCCTGGCCAGGGACCGGATGGGTAAGAAACCCCTGCACTATGCGCTGCTTGGCCGAGAGTTCATCTTCGCCTCGGAGCTGAAGGCGCTTCTTCAGCATCCGCGGGTGACCCGGACGATGTCGATTTCGGGCCTCGCCCGCTATCTGGTGCATGACTACGTCCCGGCTCCCGGAACGATCTTTCGCGGGATCAGCAAATTGCCGCCGGGCCATACCCTCGTCTACGAGGACGGGACCGTCCGGCTGCACCGGTATTGGGATCTGCCGGCGCCCGAGGGACCAACGGGCCTCACGGAGGATCAGGACGCGCGGCGGCTGCAGCAACTCCTGGAGGACGCTGTGCGGCGGCGACTGATCAGCGACGTCCCGCTGGGCGCTTTCTTGAGCGGCGGCATCGACTCGTCCGCCGTCACCGCCCTGATGGCGCGGAACGCGAGCGGTCGCGTCAAGACGTTCAGTATCGGCTTTGCGGAAAAGTCGTTCGATGAGGCGGCGCATGCTCGCCGGATGGCCGCCCGCCTGGGTACTGATCACCACGAGACGGTCATCACGCCCGCGGCGGTCTTCGATCTGATCGGCCGGATCGGCACGCTCCTCGACGAGCCGCTCGCGGACGCGTCGTTTCTTCCCACGTATCTCCTGTCTCAGTTCACCAGTCAGCACGTGACCGTGGCGCTCTCAGGCGACGGCGGCGACGAGTTGTTCGCCGGATATCCCACCTACCAAGCGCACCGCATCGCGCGACTCGCGGAGCGGGTTCCCCGTCCTCTATTGCGGGGGGCGCGGGCACTGGCCGAGCGCCTCCCCGCCTCGTACGCGAACTTCAGCCTCGACTTCAAGATCAAGAAATTCACCGCCGGGCTCGGCTATCCGCTGGAGCTTCGCCATGCCCTCTGGCTTGGATCGTTCGGCCCGGCGGACCTGCCGGCTCTCCTGACGCGGGACGCCTGGCGTGAGGTGGCGGAGGACGACGTCTTCTCCGAGGTTCGCGGGCATGCCGCGGCGGCGGGGAATCGAGATTGGTTGCACAAGGCGCTCTACCTCGACGCCAAACTGTATTTACAGGACGGCGTGTTGGTCAAAGTCGATCGCGCCAGCATGGCGTGTTCACTCGAAGTGCGCTGTCCGTTCCTCGACACGGCGGTTGTCGACTACGCGAGCCGGCTCTCCGGATCGAAGAAGCTCCGCGGCCTGACCACCAAGTACCTGCTGAAACGCAGCCTGCGAGACATTCTGCCGGCCGATCTCCTGCGACGCCGGAAGAAAGGATTCGGAATTCCGCTCGGGCCCTGGATCCGCGGAGCGCTGCGGGACGTCTTTGAGGAAACCCTCGATCCGCGGCGCATCGCCGGGCAGGGAATCCTCCGGCCGGATGCGGTCAGCCGTCTTCTGTCGGAACACCTTGCGGGCCGGCGCGACCATCGGAAGAAGCTCTGGAATCTCTTTGTGTTTCAGCGGTGGCACGCGGCGTACGCAGACCCGTATTCGGTGTCGGCGGATGGGCAGGGACGGTGTGCTTCGTCCGTCGCCGCCCGGACCGCCGCGCAGTAGAGCCGCCGGTGAGGACCCTCGTCGCCGGCTGCGCGGGATTTATCGGCGCGAAGGTGAGCGAAGTCTTGGCGCGCGACGGCCACGAGGTCGTGGGGGTGGACAACCTCAACGACGCCTACGACGTGCGCCTCAAGAATTGGCGTCTCGAACAGATTCGGAGGATGCCGGGACTGACCGTACAGCAGATGGACATCACCCACGAGGGGGCCCTCTCGGAACTCGGCGAGCGGCACCAATTTGACGCCGTAGTGAACCTGGCCGCCCGCGCCGGGGTGCGGCAGAGTCTTCTCACGCCCGACCTCTACTACGGGACGAACGTCGCGGGGACGCTTCGGCTCTTGGAATTCTGCCGATATTCGCGGAACCTCCCGCCCGCTTGAAGGGCCAGCCGAACCCTCTTGGCCGGAGTCCGCTGCCGAGCGGCGCCGATATAGTTTTCCTGGCCCTGCTCTACCTGCTGATCGGGGTCCGCGCGAACAGCCTGTTCGACGACGCCTCGACGGGCTGGCACCTCGTCAGCGGACAGTACATCATCGCCCACCTCCACCTGCCTCGCTATGACCTGATCTCCTACACGTTTCCGACCAGACCCTGGGTGCCCTTCGAATGGCTCTTTGATGCGGTCGCCGCGGCGTTGGTCCAGATTGGGGGACTTCCGCTGCTGGCCGTCGTCGCGGGCTCGGCGATCGCGCTGCTGTTCTTTCTGCTCTTCCAGGACGCGCGGCGCGCGGGCTGTCCATTCCTGACTGCTCTTGCGTTGACGCTGATCGGGGCGCTGGCGTCGTCCGTCCACTGGTTGGCGCGACCGCACCTGTTCACTTTTTTCGGCGTGTACGTCTTCGCGCGTCTCCTCGAAGCATTCCATCTGCGCCACCTCTCGGGGCCCGCCGTGACCCTCCTCCTCGGCGTCACCATGCTCGTGTGGTCAAACGCGCACCCCGGGTTTGTGATCGGGTTTGCCATGATCGTCATCTATCTCGTCAGCGAGGCGGTCTCCGCCGCGGTCGTCTCGGGACCCGGCGGGAGCGAAGCCCGGCGACGTGCGAAGGTCCTGCTCGCAGCCCTGACAATCGTCGTCGCGGCGTCCTTTGTCAATCCAAACGGTCTGGCGCTGTATCCGTCGTTCGGTTCCGCCCTGCAGCAGCTCGGCAGAAACGTCATGACGCAGGAGTTCCAGTCACCGACGTTCCACGGTGAATTGTACTCCGTGTCGCTGGAGTTGCTGTTCGCGAGTTTCATCCTGGGGCTCGCCACCTCGCGTCGCAGGCCGTGGCTGGGTCAGTCCCTGCTCGTGTTGGCGTTCGCGTTTCTCGCGTTGAACGGGGTCAGAAACGTACCGTTGTTCGTGATCGTCTCGATCCCGGTCATCGCGGACCTGTTGGCGGACAGCAATCTGCTGGCGCTCGTCGGCGCCACAGGCGGCGCGCATGCCGGTTGGGTCGAGGCATGGGTGCGCGGCTGGCAGCGTATCGAGCGGGGCTACAATCAGATGGAGTGGCGATGCACGATGCACCTCGCTCCGATCGCCGCGGTGGCGCTGCTCGCCCTCTCGTGCGTTTCGGCCGGCCGGATTCCCGGCGTGCGCCCGCTGGTCTCGTCGTCGTTCGATCCGCGCCACGTACCGACTACGACGCTGGCCTACATCAGAGACCATGACCTTGCCTGGGATCGCGGGCTCAGTCTGGACAACTGGGGCGGCTATATCCGGTACGAAACCGGCGAGCGTATCTTCATCGACGACCGAACAACGTTCTATCCCTGGGAGTTCTATCAGCGGTACGTGCAGATGATGTTCGCGCAGCCGGGATGGCGGAAACGTCTGGACGACTATAGATTTGAATGGGTGCTCGTTCCCAAGAACTCACCGCTCGCGGCCGCATTGCGGGAACGCCCCACCTGGCAGATATCCGCGGAGGATGCGGCCGCCTACCTGTTCCTCCGCAAGAGTCCATAGGCAGCGGTGCGGCGTCCCTCGTGAAACGGCTCAACATCGGATGCGGGGAATTCAGAAAGGACGGGTACGTGAACCTCGATATTCGCCCGGACGTGGGCGCGGATATCATCCACGACCTCCAGGAATTTCCTTACCCGATTCCCGACAACGAGTTCGACCTGGTAGAAGCCGACCACGTCCTGGAGCACCTGCGTGATCCATTCCCAGTGATGCGAGAACTTCACCGAATCACGAAAAATGGCGGCCTGGTCGTCATCCGCACCCCGCACTTCTCCAGGGGCTTTAGCCATCCGGAACATCAGCGGGGATTCGATGTGTCTTTTCCCCTCTACTTTCAGCCCCGATTCAAGGGGGGCTACCAGGGAGTCGAGTTCGAGTTGAAGGAAGTTCGCCTGACCTGGTTTGCCCAAACGTATCTGAAGAGGGCTGCGCTATCTCCCGCGCAGTATTACCTCGGCGTAGGGCTCGGCGGCATCTTTTCGTTTCTCGCCGGCCTCTCGCCTTACGCGTGTTCCCGGCTGTGGTGCTTCTGGGTCGGCGGCTTCGAAGAAGTTATGTTTCGCCTTGCGGTCAAGAAAGACGAGTAGGTCACAACGCCACGCGCCAGCCCAGATTGACTGATCCCGCGTCTCTCACGCTGGGAGGGCAGGCGGTCATCGAAGGCGTGATGGTGCGCTCCCCTCGGTTCGTCGCGGTCGCGATCCGTGCGCCACAGGGGCACTGCGAAGTGGCAACACGGCAGGTCTCATCGCCGCTCCTGACCTGCAAATGGCTGAGGGCGCCCTTCGTGCGGGGGGCGGTTGCGCTCATCGACGGCTTGCTGATCGGAACGTGGGCGTTGATGAGGTCGGCCGGGGCGGCGCATGCGGATCACACCGCGCCGTCCGCGGGGAAGATCCGCCTGATTCTCGTGCGCAGCCTCACGATCTCCATTGCGCTGTTTTTTCTCCTCCCGACGATTCTCGTGCGCGTCCTCGCCGGGTCGGCGGCATCGCCCCTGGGTGAGAATTTGTTGGAGGGCGCCATCCGCATTGCTCTTGTGCTCGCATTCCTCGCGCTCGTCGGACGCATTCCGGCCATTCAGCGTGTCCTCCAATATCATGGCGCCGAACATAAGGCCATCCACGCGTACGAAGCCGGTCTGCAGCTCGACGTCGATTCGGCCAGGCGAATGAGCCGGTTCCACCCGCGTTGCGGCACAAGCTTTTTGCTCGTTGTACTGTTGGTGGCAGTCGCGATGTTTGCGGCGCTCGGACACCCCTCACTCTTGGTCCGGCTCGCCGAACGCATCCTGCTGCTCCCGGTCGTTGCCGCCGCGAGTTTCGAACTCCTGCGATTGGCGCTGCGGTTCCGAACCCTCGGTGTGGTCACCGCCCTCGGATTGTGGCTGCAGCACCTGACCACGCAAGACCCCGATGATCGGCAACTCGAGGTCGCGCTGACGGCCCTGAAGACGGTGCTCGCGACCGAACAGGACTGACGGCTCGGCACGCTCCGCGCCAACAGGGGCCCCGGCGGGGACCGGCGAAGCTACCCTCCCGGTTACCATGGCCGCACGGGACCGCCATCCATCATAGGCCTTCGTTGTAAGTAAAGGGGGAGTCGTATGAAAGGTGCGGTGGGATGCATCGCTCTGGCCCTCTGCCTTGCCATGCCGGCACCGGTCGGAGCGCAGGCAGCGCCGAAAGGGACGATCACAGGTGTGACGCCCTATTCGCTCGGGATGACAACGACGGACGCGCTCGCGGCCGATGCGACGCTCGCAACCGCCACCGGGACCGCCTGCGCGCCGGCGGCGAAGGCATATGCAACGCGGGTTACCGCGCCGATCGGCGGCTATCCGTACACAGCCAATCTCGTCCTGTGTTTCCTGCAGGACCAACTGGGGGCCATCTACTTGACGTGGTCCGCAGGGACGTCCCGGGAGAACCCGATCGCATGGCAGTTGGCGACACGGTCTCTCGCGGCGCAACTCGCCGGGTCCTACGCGCCGCCGGTAGTCACTCGGCGGTACACTGTTGACGACGACATGGGCGCCGTGATGGAAATGTCCGACGCCCAGGGCAACCTGCTCACCATGATCGCGGACCCCGGCCACCATCCCGATATCGGGGTTACGTACATGTCAACGGCCTACGACCAGGCGGTCAACGGCAAGCGGATCACCGTGACGTCATATTGACCGGGGCCTAATCTACCCGAATACCTACCCGGCGGGTAGTACGCCGGCCGGCAGGTTTTTGATACCCTATTAAGGTCAATATGGTTAGGAGCGTCCGAATGCGGCGTACCGTTGGGAGGAATTTAGGATGAAGAGGGCGGCGGCAGGCTGGGGGCGGCGCTTCGCGAGAGATGAGCGCGGGTCCGTGTTCCTCATCGTCGGCACGTTTCTCGTCCTTCTGCTCTTTGTCGGGATGGCGACCGACTTCGGGATTTTGCTGCGTCACCGGAGGGCCATGCAGAACGCCTGCGACTCCTCCGTACTGGCGGGCGCGCAAGATCTGAAGAGCACCACCCGGTCGGCGACTACGACGGCGCAGACGTACGCTCAGCGCGACCTAACCGAGAACAGCATCGTGTGGAACGCGAACAATTTCTCCGCGCAGACCCAAGATAAGAACGGCAACGCCACCGGCACCAACCCCGTCCGCCTCTGGGCCTCCTACCAGTTGCCCGTGCCGCTGTTCTTCCTCGCTTATGCCGCCCCGTCAGTGACGGTGCGGGTGCAATGCGCCGCGGAGATCGTTCCTGCCGGGACCGCCAGTTTGTACCCGCTTGGGATGAACTTCAACACGTTCAACACATTTTGGACCCAGAACAACGGCTGCACCACCGCGGGGCAAGCCGGCTGTTTTGCCGGATGCCCGTTGATCGGGGCACCACTCGGTAACGCCCCCGCCGCGTGTGCCACGGATTATCAATTAAGCGTCGGCACCTCCGGAGGCGGCCAGCAGCAATGGGGATCAGGAAACAGCGGCACACTACAGATGGTCAATACTACCGCGTGCGGCACCCAGAGCACCGGAGCGGCAGTCTTCGCCTGCGTGCTCGGCAATGGGAGTGGCAACACGTCCTCAACGAGCACGCCGCCGCCGCCCTATTGTACGACGCCGGCTCCTACGGGCCTGAATTACCCCAACGGAGGATGGAATGCTTGTTCCATCGTCTCACCACAAACAGGTGTGACATTGGGTACCACCCCTCAGGGGAATAACACCTTTGGCACGGGCATCAAGGGCGGCATTGGGTACATTTGTCAAAATTATGCCAACCCGTATCCGGGACCGACGTCTGGGAAGACGTGGGTGATCGCCTTGCCGCTCATCAACCCGAACGCTTTCACGGCAGTGAACGGATCAAGTCAGTCGGTGGACATCGTCGCATTTGCCAACTTCGAACTCGACTGTCCCGCGATGAACAATGGCGCGACGCTCAGTGGAAACAGCCCGTTTATCCTGGGACGGTTCGTCCAATGGATATGCGATACGTGCGTGGCAGGCAATCCCAATGGCGTGGATACCGGAGTGGAGACCATCATCCTCGTTCAGTAGGATCGTCGACGGGAACGCCGGAGCACCGGGAAGGCAGGCGGGATCAAGGCGCACGTGCAGTGGGGCGCGCCGCTACGCGTGATGTTGACCGCGGCGCTCGTGGCTAATTCGCTCGACGCGGTCACGACCTGGGTCGCAATCACGCGGTTCCAGGGACGCGAGGTGGGCATTCTCGGCTGGTGGGTTGTGAGGACGTGGGGCCTCGGCCCGGCGATGGTCCTGTTGAAGGGCGGCGCGGCTGTTCTCATCGTCACCGTCGCCTTGGTCGGGACTGACGGGCAGCCCCGCTGGTGGCGGGCGACACCTAAGCAGCGATGGCTGGTCCTGCTGGCGCTCACGGCGGCCACGCTGTGGTTCGGCTATCTCGCAACCCGAAATGCGTTCGGGGCCTGGATGGTGTATCGGACGATGGGGCAGTAAGAGGTGAAACTCAGAATGAGGAATCAGCGAGGCCAGTCTACGGTCGAGCTCGTGCTGCTCATGCCGTTGTTGCTGGTCTTGGTCTTTCTCATCTTCGAGGTCGGCCGGCTATTCGGGTCGTGGCTGCTCATCACAAACGCGGCACGCGAGGGGGCGCGGTTCGCGGCGGTTTCATGCGTCCCCACGAATTCGGCCGGCCTGGGGACGACGTGCCCCACAGGCACCGATCCCACGTCGTTGATCGAGCAACAAGTCCAGCAGAGCGCGCAATTCCTCGCCGTACAAACGACGACGGCATGCACGTTCTCGGGCAACACCATCTCGGTGCCCTCGGGTAACACGTCGTGTGTGGCTGTCACGTATACAGCGGACAGCGGCGGGAACGGGGACGGCGTCGTCACTGTGCGCGTGGCCTACCAGGTCCAGACGCTGATGCCGATCACGGGAACCATTCCGTTTCTTGGGACCGTCAACTATCCCGGTTCGCTGCTGGTCACGGCGACGTCGTCGATGAGGTTGGAGCAGTAGGGACCGCAGTGTAGGCAGTCCTACCGCCACTGACGGAGGGGGAGAAACATGAGGCGCGTCGTACTGGCTCTGCTCGCCATTTCCTTGATGATACCGATTGGTGCGCGGGCCCAAACGCTCGAGGGACTCCGAGATCGTCCGGCACGTCCGCCCATCCACGTGCGCGGCTCCGCCACGGGCGCGCCGACCGGCTATTCGCCGTCACAAATTCGAGGCATTTACGGGTTTTCGTCGCTGCCCGCGACAACCAACGGCGCCGGCCAAGTGATCGCGATCATTGACGCGTACGATGATCCGACGATCGCAGGCGACCTCCAGACGTTCATCAGCAAGTTTGGGCTCCCGGCGATGAAAACGAGCAATTGTCAGGTGGGCACAGGGTCGAATCCTCCCTGCTTTCAGAAAGTCTATGCGCAGGGCAAACCAAGAACGAACGGCAACTGGGCGCTCGAGGTTTCACTCGATGTCGAGTGGGCGCACGCGATCGCGCCGGGAGCCGACATCCTGCTGGTGGAAGCGCAGAGCAACAGCCTCTCGAACCTCTTGAGCGCGGTCACGGCCGCCACGAGCAACGCGGCGGTCCGCGTCGTCTCGATGAGCTGGGGGGCAGGCGAGTTCTCATCGGAGACGGCCTATGATTCCTATTTCAGCGCCCAGAACATGATGTTCGTCGCATCTTCCGGCGATTCCGGATCTCCGACCTGGCCCGCCGCCTCGCCGAATGTCGCGGGGGTGGGCGGTACCATGTTCACGAATGCAGCCTGTTCCGCGTCCGAATGTGTATGGAACGACGCGTACCTAGGCTACAGCTATTCCTCGGGCGGCGGGGCGAGCCCGTATGAGGGTGAACCCGGCTATCAGTCGAGCTGGCAAACCCGAGGCTCTCGAGGCATCCCGGACGTTGCGTACTACGCCGACATCACTCCGGGGTACTCTGTGTATGATTCGACGGCATATAACGGCCAGAAGGGTTGGTTTGCCGTCGGGGGGACCAGCGCCGGATCGCCCCAGTGGGCCGCACTATTCG
Source organism: bacterium (assembly GCA_035308905.1). Classification (NCBI taxonomy): domain Bacteria; species bacterium. The sequence goes on from DATGFS010000011.1 coordinate 97,245, forward strand.
CCCTCGTAGACCAGTTGCGTGGCTGCGGCACGGCAAACGGCAGCTGCCTGCCGGGCGGGTCCCAATCGCCCTACCCTCTCTACCTTGTAGGATACGCCGGCAGCAATTACAACGACATTAAGACAGGTTGCAACGGCAATAACGTGTGCGCCGGATCCGCATATGATTTCGTAACCGGCATCGGGAGCCCCCAGGCCCAAAACTTGGTGCCGAACTTGAGCGCGTCGTCGGTGCCGTAAGGGACGGGCCTCTCGCCTGGGCTACCGATGTCGTTGCCGGAGACGGCTCGTCGGGCCGTGGCCCGACGGCGCGACGAGCCGCAGTGTCCCGACAACCAGGAGGGCGGCCACCGCGGCGACAACCACGACGACGAACGTAATGAGGGTGTCTTGCTCACTTTTGGACAAAACAGGAAGCGTCCTGACGGCGGTATCCCCGACGGGGCGGGCGACGGCTGCCCAGAACTCCGCGAATACCGCGGCCACGGCCTCCGCCAGCGCTTGGATCCCGCGCAGGCCCCAGTTCATCATCTGCTGGATATCGGACGGAATCTCGAACAGCGTCATCCAGGTCACCCCCGGTTCCATGATACGGACGCTGTATCGGTACTACGCATTAACACTATCACATTCCGCTGCCGGCGGCCACCACTTTGGGCGTCCAATCAACCCATCGCGATGACGCCTGCACAGAGGCCGCCGGTGCGCTGACCGGCGGGGTCAGTAGTCGACCCGGACGAGGTAGAGGCCGTGCGGCGGCGCCGTCGGGCCGGTCCGCCGGTTGTCCGGGTCGGCGAGGAATTCTCCCACCGCTTGCTCCGGAAGCCGGCCGAGCCCGACGCGGATCAGCGTTCCCGTGATCATGCGGACCATATGCCGTAAGAATCGGTCCGCCGTGATGACGATCCGCACGCGCGGAGGCGGGAACAGCGCGGCTCCGTCCGCCGGCTCGACCGCGACCGCGCGGACCAAGCAGATCGTCGTCCGGGTATCGGAGCCGGCGCCGCGGTAGGCGACAAAATCATGACGGCCGGCCAGCGCCGCGACCGCCCGCCGCATCACGGCGACGTCGAGCGGCTCGGGCACGTGATGGACCAGCCCGCGCAGCAGCGCCGGCGGTCCTGGCCGGTTGAGGATTTCGTACTGATAGGTGCGCGCGGTCGCGTCATACCGCGCGTGGAACCCGTCCGGCGCGTCTTCGGCCGCGACGACACGCACGTCCGGCGGCAGATGCGCGTTGAGGGCCGCGGGGAACCGTGATGCGGGGATGCGGCTCGACGTCACAAGACTCGCCACCTGCCCGAGGGCATGCACGCCGGCGTCGGTGCGGCCCGCGCCGATCACGGGCACCGTTTCGCCCGCGATCTCCGCGACGGCCCGCTCGAGCGTCGCCTGCACGGACGGGGCGCCCTCCGCGGCGGATCCGCGCTGCCGCTGCCAGCCGCAGAACCCGGCGCCGTCGTACTCGACGATCAGCTTGACCGTCCGCACCGCCCGAGGGGCCGCTACCGCTTGTGCGGGGCCGGGGGAACGAGCGGGCGCGCGGGCGCGTGCGGCGCCGCGGCCGGCCGGCCGTGCGTCCACGGCAGCCCAAGCGGCGGGTGCGGCACGGCGAGCAGCCCGGCCACCGCCACGAGGACCGCGAACGCGGCATAGTCGCGCGGCCGGAGCACCAGTTCGGTCATCCGGGTCCGGCCGTCCCCCCCGCGATAGCCGCGCGCCTCCATTGCCAGCGCGAGCGCTTCCGCGCGCCGAAAGGCTCCGATGAACAGCGGGACCAGCAGCGGGACCAGCGCGCGGGCCCGGCGCACGATGCTGCCCTGGTTGAACTCCGCCCCCCGCGCCATCTGCGCTTTCATGATCTTGTCCGTCTCCTCGATCAACGTCGGGATGAACCGGAGGGCAATCGTCATCATGAGCGCGAGCTCGTGGGCCGGCACCCCGATCCGGCGGAACGGCCGCAAGAGGCGCTCCAGGCCGTCGGTGAGTTCGACGGGCGAGGTGGTAAACGTCATAAGCGACGTGGCGACGATCAGCAGCGCGAGGCGCGCGCCGTAGAAGAACCCAATCGACAGGTTCTCCCGCGTGATCGTGATGGGGCCGCGGTGGAACACGGGGTGGCCGCCCGGGGGCCCGAAGACGATCTGAAGCACCACCGTAATCGCGAGCAGCCAGAACACCGGCCGCAGCCCGCGCAGCACGTAGCCCGGCGGGATGCGCGAGGCGAGCACGATCACCGCCAGCAGCGCCGCGTACGCGAGGAGATCCGCGAACGTGTGCGCCACGAACACGACGACCGCCAGCACGAGCGTCGCCAGAATCTTCGTGCGGGGATCCAGCCGGTGGATCGCCGACTCCACCGGCACGTACTGCCCGAACGCGAAGTTGCGCAGCAGATCCATCGGTCAGGTGCCCGCGGCCCCGTCTGAGGCGGGACCTCCGGCCGCTCCGAGCCCGCCCCGCCGCCGCAGCGCCTCGAGAATGGCGGCGCACGCCTCGTCGACCGTCAACACGTCGCGGCGCACGGCCCAGCCCGCCTCCCGCAGCCGGTGGACGCACCGCGATGCCTGGGGCACGTCGAGTCCAAGGGACGCGAGTTTGGGGGCGTCGGAGAACACCGTCCGCACGGGCCCGTCGTCGACGAGGCGGCCGTGGTCGAGGACCACCACCCGATCGCACAGGGCCGCCACCGCGTCCATGCTGTGCGTGATCAGCACCAGCGTAAGACCGGCCTCGCGGCGCAGCCGCGCGACGTGCCCGAGGATCTCCCGGCGGCCCGCGGGGTCGAGCCCCGCCGTCGGCTCGTCGAGGATCAGCATCCGCGGCTGCATCGCCAGCAGGCCCGCGATCGCGGTCCGGCGCATCTCGCCGTTGCTGAGCGTGAACGGTGAGCGCGGGCCGAAGCGCGCCGGGTCCAGCCCGACCTGGCGCAGCGCCTGTTCAACGCGCCGGTGGATCTCATCCTCGCCGAGGCCAAGGTTGCGGGGGCCGAACGCGACGTCGGCCGCGACGGTCTCTTCGAACAGCTGGTGCTCAGGATACTGGAACAGGAGCGCGATCTGCTGCCGCACGCGGCGGCGGTCGACCTCCCTGGCGTGAATATCGACGTCGTCGAGGTAGACCCGGCCTTGCGTCGGCCGCAGCAGCGCGTTGAAGTGCTGGACGAGCGTGGACTTGCCGGACCCGGTCGCGCCGATGATGCCGACCGCCTCGCCCGCGCGGATCTCCAGCGAGACGTCGTCGACCGCGGCGGTCTCGAACGGCGTGCCGCGCTGATAGACGTGCGAGAGCCGGTCGCAGCGGATCACGACGGAGGCCGCTGACGCGGCGCCGGGGGCGCGCGTGTCGAGAATCGTGGTCTTCGAGCTCACGGTCCGCGTCCGGCCAGCGCGGTGAGAGACGCGACGAGCTGATCCACCGTCAGCACGCCGGCGTCGAGCGGCACGCCGCCGCGCGCGAGGGCATGCCTGAGGCGCACGATCTCCGGCGGCTCGAGCCGGAGGCCGCGCAGCGCGTCCTCGTTCGCGAAGACATCCGCCGGCGGGCCTTCGAGGGCCACGCGTCCCTCCGCGAGCACGACGACCCGATCGGCGAGCGCGGCTTCCTCCATCGCATGGGTGATGAGCACGAGCGCGAGTCCGTCGCCTCGGCACAGCCGCAGCGCCACCTCCATTACCTCGCGCTGCCCTTCAGGGTCGAGCATCGACGTCGCCTCGTCGAGCACGAGGCACTTTGGCGCCATCGCCAGCACGCCGGCGATCGCCACCCGCTGCTTCTGGCCGCCGGACAAGAGATGCGGCGCGCGGCGCCGGAGCGCCTGGAGCCCGACCACGTGCAGCGCCGCATCGACGCGGGCGCGGATCTCCGCGGGCGGCAGGCCCAGGTTCTCGGGGCCGAAGGCGACGTCTTCCTCGACCACCGCGGCGACGAGCTGGTCGTCGGGGTGCTCGAAGATCATGCCGACGCGGCGGCGGATTTCCCACACCGCGTCCGGATCGGCCGTGTCGAAGCCGTCGACCAGGACGTGCCCCTCGGTGGGCAGGAGAAGGGCGTTGAGATGCTTTGCGAGGGTGCTCTTGCCGGAACCGTTCCCGCCGACGACCGCCACGCACTCGCCGGCCCACACGTCGAGGTCCACGCCGAGCAGCGCGGGTACGGCCTCGGGGGTCCCGGCGTGGTACGTGTGCGCCAAGCCGCGGACCTGGATCAGCGCTTGGGATCCCCCGGGCGCCCCCGGCACGGGAGTTACTGGATCAATTCGAGCAGCGCCATCTCCGCGGCGTCGCCGCGCCGCCGGCCGAGACGCACGATCCGGGTATAGCCTCCGCGACCCTTCTGGTACCGCGGGGCCACCGTGCCAAAGAGCCGGCGCACCACCGCGGGATCGGTCAGCAGGCGCGCCGCCTGGCGGCGGGCCTGGACGTCGTTCCGCAGCGCGAGGTCGATCATCCGGTCGGCGACCTTCTTGGCCTCTTTGGCCTTGTGGGTCGTCGTCCGGATCCGGTCGTGCTCGATCAGCGAGGACACGAGCCCGCGAAACAACGACAGCCGGGCGGCGGTGTCGCGGCCGAGACGGCGGCCGGTCTGGCCGAACACGTCAGGCTCCCCTCCGCCGCAGTTCGAAGCCGAGGCCGGCGAGCTTCTCCTTGACCTCGTCGAGCGACTTGCGGCCGAAGTTCTTGACGTTGACGATCTCGTCCTCGGTCCGCTGCAGCAGGTCGCCGACCGTGTTGATGCCGGCGCGCTTGAGGCAGTTGTACGGCCGCACCGAAAGATCCAGCTCCTCGATCGGCATCGTCGCGACTTTGTTCGTTTCGTCGGCCGGCGCGCCCGCAGCGACTTCCGGACCCGCGGCGGTGCCGGCGAACAGCCGGAAGTTCTCGATCAGCTGCCGGGCCGACTCCTGGAGCGCCTCCTCCGGACGGATGCTGCCGTCGGTCCAGACCTCCAGCACGAGCCGGTCGTAGTCGGTGGCGTGCCCGACGCGGGTATCCTCGACGGCGTAGTTGACCTTCTGGATCGGGGAGAAGATCGAGTCGACCGGGATCACGCCGATGACGTGCTCGCTCTTGCGGTGGCGCTCCGCCGGCACGTAGCCCTTGCCGCGCTCCACGACGAGCTCCATTACGAGGTGCGCGTTCTTGCCGTCGAGCGTGGCGAGGTGGAGATCGGGGTTCAAGATCTCGACCTCCGCGTCCGGCTGCAGGTCCCCGGCCGTGACTTCCTTCTTGTTCTTGACGTCGAGCCGCAGCAGCTTCGGCTTGTCGCTGTGCAGCTTGAAAGTGAGCTCCTTGAGGTTCAGGATCAATTGCGTCACGTCTTCGACCACGCCCGGCACTGTCGAGAACTCGTGCAGGACGTTCTCGATCTTGACGGACGTCACGGCCGCGCCCGGGATCGCGGCGAGGAGCACACGCCGCAGGGCGTTGCCGAGGGTCACCCCAAAACCGCGATCGAGCGGCTCTACGACAAACTTGCCGTATGTGTCAGAGAGCTCCGCGTACTCGACCTTGGGCTTGTTCATGTCCCACACGCCCGTCAACCCCCTCTTTCCGCTCGAACCGCCGAGCACGTCGGTCCCTCCGGGCAGGCCCGTCCCAAAGGACACGCCGGACATTCCGGGAATGGCGCGGATCGATGTTGCCGTCTGGTCCTCAGACATTCGTGGCTACCCCTTACTTCGATGTTATCTCGAGTAGTATTCGACGATCAGCTGCTCATGCACGGGCACGTCGATGTCGTCCCGGGCCGGCAGCGTCAGCACCCGGCCGGTCAGCCCGTCCGGCTGATATTCGAGCCAGCCCGGCGTGCCTCGGCCCGGCGCCTGGCCGGCGAGGGAGGCAAAGTGCGGCAGCGCCCGGCTCCGCTGGTCCACCCCGACGCTCTGTCCCGGCTTCACGAGGAACGCCGGCACCGTGACGCGCCTGCCGTTCACCGTGATGTGCCCGTGCGCGACGAGCTGCCGCGCCGCCTTGCGGCTCGACGCGAGGCCGAGCCGGTACACGACGTTGTCAAGCCGGGACTCCAGAATTTGCAGCAGGCGGGTGCCGGTGACGCCCGTCGCGTGCGACGCCATTTCGAAATAGTGCTTGAACTGAGTCTCGTAGACGCCGTAGAAGCGGCGCAGCCGCTGCTTCTCGCGCAGCCGGATCGCGAAATCCGAGGGCTTGCGCCGGCTCGGCGCGTGCATGCCGGGCGGGGTGGTGTCCTTGGCCACCGGACACTTGTCGGTGTAGCACTTCTCGCCCTTGAGGTAGAGCTTCATGCCCTCCCGCCGGCACAGCCGGCAGACCGGTCCATGGTACCGTCCCATACGTTCTCCTCTACACCCGCCGCCGCTTCGGCGGCCGGCATCCGTTGTGGGGAATCGGAGTCACATCCTTGATGAGGCTGACTTCCAGGCCCGCCGCCTGCAGCGAGCGGATCGCGGCCTCCCGGCCGGATCCGGGGCCTTTCACGAAGACCTCAACCGACCGGACGCCGTGCTCCATCGCCTTGCGGGCGGCGTTCTCGGCGGCCAGCCCGGCGGCGAACGGCGTGCCCTTGCGGGAACCCTTGAACCCCGAGGTGCCCGCGCTCGCCCACGCCAGCACGTTGCCCTGCAGGTCGCAGATCGACACGACCGTATTGTTGAACGTCGATTGAATGTGGGCGATGCCCGCCGGAACGTTCTTGCGTTCCTTGCGCTTGCCGCGGGTCGGTGTGGTCATCCGGTCTCGTTGCCTCCCTTAGCCGGCGGCCGGCGCCGCGGCGGTCTCGGTCTTGGCCTTGCGGGCGCCGACGGTCTTCTTCTTGCCCTTGCGGGTCCGGGCGTTCGTCCGCGTGCGCTGGCCGCGCACCGGCAGCCCCTTGCGGTGCCGCTGGCCGCGGTAGCAGCCGATCTCAACGAGGCGCCGGATATCCATCGCCACATCGCGCCGCAGGTCGCCTTCCACTTTGTAGTTGCGGTCGATCACCTCGCGCAGGCGGGTGACTTCCTCGTCCGTGAGCGCGCGCACGCGCGTGTCGGGATTCACCCCGGTGATACCGAGGATCTCCCGGGCGCGGCTGCGGCCGATCCCGTAGATGTACGTCAGGCCGACTTCGACCCGCTTCTCACGCGGCAGGTCCACGCCCGCGATCCGCGCCATCCGATGCCTCCTCTGCCTAGCCCTGCTTCTGCTTGTGCTTCGGGTTCTCGCAGATGACCATCACGCGGTTGCCGCGCTTGATCACCTTGCACTTCTCGCACATCCGTCTGACCGATGCCCGTACCTTCATGACACACTCCAGACGCCGGCGCATCCCGCCGGCTAGTCCCCGCTAGGGGTTAACGGAATCGATAGGTGATCCGTCCCCGGGTCGGGTCGTACGGCGAGAGCTCCACCTTCACGCGGTCGCCGGGCAGGATCCGGATGAAATGGATCCGCATCTTGCCGGAGATGTGGGCCAGAATCTTGTGTCCGGACGCCAGTTCCACCCGGAACATGGCGTTGGGGAGCACTTCGACGATGGTCCCTTCGACCTCAATGACGTCCTTCTTGGCCATCCCCTACCCCGTTGACGAACAATTGTTTATTATACCGACGCTTCCGCGGGAAGTCTAGTCAGCACGTCGGCGCCCGTCTCCGTCACCGCCACCGTGTGCTCGAAGTGCGCGGAGGGACGGCCGTCGGCCGTCCGCACCGTCCACCCGTCCCGCTCCATCACCACGTCCGGTCCGCCGATGTTGACCATCGGCTCGATCGCCAGCGTCATGCCGGTCCGCAGCACGAGCCCCGTCCCGCGCCGGCCGAAGTTCGGCACCTGCGGTTCCTCGTGCAGCCGCCGGCCGACCCCGTGGCCCGCGAAATCGCGGACGACCGAGAACCCGGCCCGCTCGGCGTGACGCTGGATCGCCGCGCCGACGTCGCCGAGCCGCGCCCCCGCCCGCACCGCCTTGATCCCCTCCTCGAGGGCCTCGGCCGTCACCGCGAGCAGGCGCCGCCGCGGCTCGTCGATCTCTCCGACGGGCACCGTGACCGCGGTATCGCCGTGGAACCCGTCGACCTCGGCGCCGAGGTCGAGGCTCACGATCTCGCCGTCCCGCAGGGCCCGGCGGCCGGGGATCCCGTGGACGACCTCGTCGTTCACGGAAACGCACACGCTCGCCGGATAGCCCCGGTACCCGAGAAACGACGGCACCGCGCCGAGCGCGCGGATGCGGTCTTCGGCGACGCGATCCAGCTCGCGCGTGGTCACACCCGGCCGGACCGCGGCGCACACGTCCCGCAGCGCGAGCGCCGCGATCTGCGCGGCGCGGCGCATCACGGCGATCTCGCCGGCGGACTTGACCGAAATCGAATCGGCCATCGTCACACGCCGCGGCCGGCCCGCGCCGCGACGAACTCCTGAATGCGCTCGTAGACCTCTTCCGCAGTCCCCTGGGCGTTGACGGCGAGGAAGACGCCGCGATTCCGGTAGTGGTCCACGAGCGGCGCGGTCCACCGCCGGAACACCTCGAGACGGCGCTTCACCGTCTCCGGCGCGTCGTCGCGCCGCTGAATCAGCTCCGTCCCGTCCAGATCGCACCGCACGGGCTCCCGCGGCGGTTTGTACTCGACGTGATAGTTGGCGCCGCACTTCGGGCAGATCCGCCGGCCGGTGATGCGCCGGATCACGACCTCCTCGGGGATCTCGAAAAAGATGACCCCGTGGAGCTCGCGGCCCCACTTCGCCAGGAACTCGTCGAGCCCGTCCGCCTGGGCCAGCGTGCGGGGATAGCCGTCGAGGATGAACCCCGCGTCGCAGTCGGGCCGCAGCAGGCGCTCCTCGACCAGCTGCTGTACGATCGCGTCGGGCACGAGATCGCCCTCCCGCATGTACTCCCCGGCGCGCCGCCCCATCTCGGTGTCGGCCCGCACCGCGGCCCGGAACATGTCCCCGGTGGAGATGTGCGGGATGCCGTGGCGCTTGTGGAACAGCTCCGCCTGCGTGCCCTTGCCCGCGCCCGGCGGGCCCATGAACACGAGGTTCATCGGCATGCTATTTCATGAACCCTTCGTAGTGGCGCATCAGCACGTACGCTTCGATCTGCTTCATCGTCTCGAGCGCCACGCCGACGACGATCAGCAGCGAGGTGCCGGTCAGGTACAGCGTCAGCTGCCCCGTGAACCGGGCCAGGAAGATCGGGCCGACCGCGATCAGCCCCAGGAACAGCGCCCCGACGAAGGTCAGCTTCTCGAGGATTCGGATCAGATAGTCCGTGGTCGGCCGGCCCGGCCGGATGCCCGGGATGAAGCCGCCGTACTTTTTGATGTTGTCCGACACGTCCTCGGGATCGAAGCTCACCGCGGTGTAAAAGTACGTGAACGCGATGATCAGCACGAAGTAGAGCAGGGCCCCGGTCGAGCTGTTGAGCGACAAGTAGTTGCCCAGCCGCTGCAGCCACGGGAGGCGCGAGAACTGCGCGATCGTCGAGGGAAACTGCATCACGGAGATCGCGAAGATGATCGGGATGACGCCGGCCGACGCGATGCGGACCGGCAGGTAGGTGGTCTGGCCGCCGACCATCCGGCGCCCCACGATCCGCTTCGCGTACTGGATCGGAATCTTGCGGGCCGCCTGCGTCACCAGGACCACCGCGACGATGCTGATCAGGATGACGGCGATGTCGGCGATCGCGCGGAACACCGAGGCCTCGCCGACGTTGACCAGGCCGATCGTCTGGGAGAGCTGGTTGGGCAGCCGCGCGGTGATGCCGGCGAAAATGATGAGCGACACGCCGTTGCCGATGCCGTACTCGGTCATGATCGAGCCCATCCAGGTCAGCAGCATCGTCCCGGCGACCAGCGTCATGACGATCTCGCCGAGCATGAGCGGCCGCGGATCGTTGATGGCCCCGAGGTTCCGGATCAGCAGCATCTGACCGGTGCCCTGCACGACCGCCAGCAGCACCGCGAGGTAGAGCGTCCACTGGCCGATCTTGCGCCGGCCGGCCTCGCCCTCCTCGCGGTGGATCTCCTTGAGCGTCGGGAACACCACCTCGAGCAGGCTGAAGATGATCGACGCCGTGATGTACGGAAACACGCCGAGCGCGAATAGGGCGAACCGCGAGAACGCGCCGCCGACGAACAGATCGATGAACCCGAAGACGTTGCCGGCCTGGCCCTGCTGGAACAAGGTCTGCAGGCGCAGAACGTCCACGCCCGGCACGGGGATGTGCGACCCGAGCCGGAACAGCGCCAGCATCCCCACCGTGAAGAGGAACTTCCGGCGGAGATCCGGGATACGGATGATGTTCGCGAGCCCGGGAATCACGCCCCGATCACCTCGACGCGGCCGCCGGCTGCCTCGATCCGCTCTTTGGCGCTCTTGCTGAACGCGTGCGCCTTCACGACGAGGGCGTGGGCGAGCGCGTCGCCGCCGCCGCCCAGGATCTTCACCTGGCCCCCTTGGATCAGCCGCGCCGCCCGCAGGGCGTCGGGCGTTACCTCGGTCCCGGCGGCGAACGACGCCAGCCGGCCGACGTTGACGACGTCCATGCGCTCGCGCGGCCCCCCGCCGACGTGATTGCTGCCGGCGCCGCGGACGCCGCGCTTGTAGGGAACACGCTTGATGAGCGGCAGCTGGCCGCCCTCGAATCCCGGACGGCGCTGCCCGCCGGTGCGGGCCTTCTGGCCCTTGTGCCCGCGGCCCGCGGTATTGCCGTGGCCCGACGAGTGCCCCCGGCCGACGCGACGGCGCCGGCGGCGGGCTCCGTGGGCCGGCCGGAGATCACCCAGCCCGACCATGCTCCACCTCTTCCACCGTGACCAGATGCTGAATCTTGCGGACCGCGCCGGAGAACGACGCGGTCTGCGCGTGCACGCGGCTCGCGCCGATGCGGCGCAGTCCGAGCGCATAGGCCGTCCGCCGCTGATCCCGCGGGCAGCCGATGAGACTGCGGCGCAGCGTCACGCGGACCCGGGCCGTTTCCGCGGTGCCCAGGGAGGGCGTGGCGACGGTCACACGCTCTGCCACTGTGCCGCCCTCCGTCCCAGCAGATCCTCCACCGTCTTGCGCCGCATGCGCGCGACCTCGGCGGGCAGCCGGATGTCGAGCAGCCCCTTCAGGGTGGCGCGCGCCTGGTTGATCGGGTTGTTGCTGCCGAGCGACTTCGTCAGGATGTCGCGGACGCCCGCGGCCTCCAGCACGGCGCGCACCGGCCCGCCGGCGATGACGCCGGTTCCGGGCGCGGCCGGCTTCAGCAAGACCTTCGCGGCGCCGTAAACCGACAGGATCTCGTGCGGAATCGTCGTGCCGGAGAGCGAGACGCCCATGAGGCTCTTGCGCGCCTCTTCCGTGCCCTTGCGGATCGCGTCCGGGACCTCGCCGGCTTTGCCGAGGCCGATCCCGACGTGCCCGTGCTCATCGCCCACGACCACGAGCGCGCTGAAGTTGAAGCGCTTCGCGCCCTTCGTGACCTTGGCGACCCGGTTGATCCAGATCGCCTTCTCCGTCGTCAGGTTGACGTCGTCGGCCTTGACCCGGCGATGCAAATACTCCAGATCCGCCGGCTTCTGCGCCGGCGGCGCCTCGACTTTGCGGGGCTTCTTGCCCCTACCCTTGCCCTTGAACCGCGGCATGCCGTCCCTCCCTTAGAACTCCAACCCGCCCTCGCGGGCGCCATCGGCCACGGCTTTCACGCGGCCGTGGTAGAGATACCCGCCGCGGTCGAAGACGACCCGGCTCACGCCGTGCTCCTTGGCGCGGCGCGCAACCAGCCGGCCGACAAGCTTGCCGGCCTCGGTCTTCTTCCCGCCCTTCTTCGCGCCGGCGGCTCCCTCACGGACCTCGGGATCGAGGCTCGAGGCCGCGGCGAGCGTGCGCCCGTCCCGGTCGTCGACCACCTGCGCGTAGATGTGCGCCACGCTGCGGAATACCGACAGCCGCGGCCGCTCGGACGTTCCCCGCACCACGCGCCGGATGCGGAGATGGCGGCGCTGGCGCGACTCGTTCCGGCTCTTGCGCTTGATCATCGCTCTGCCCCCACCCCTTACGCCTTGGCCCCGCCGGCCCCGGCCGCGGCCTTGCCGGCCTTCCCGGCCTTGCGCCGGACGTGCTCGCCGAGGTAGCGGACGCCCTTGCCCTTATACGGGTCGGGCTCGCGCAGCGAGCGGATCCCGGCCGCGATTTGGCCGACCAGCTCCTTGTCGATGCCGGACACGATGATCCGGTTCGGCTGCGGCGCCTCCAGGGTGATACCGGACGGCGGGTCGATCTCCACCGGGTGCGAGAAGCCGAGCTGGATCGCGAGCTTCTGGCCCTGCTTCTGCGCGCGGTAGCCGACGCCCTGAATCTCCAGCTGCACCGCGTAGCCCTGCGTGACGCCCCGGACCATGTTGGCGACGAGCGCGCGCGTCAGACCGTGGAGCGCCCGGTGGAAACGTCCGTCCGTCGGCCGGGAGACCGTGATCCGGCCGTCCGCGACCGCCACCGTGATGTCGGGATGAACCGTCCGCTCGAGCGACCCCTTGGGGCCCTTGACGCGCACGGTGCGGTCCTGGACCGCCACGTCCACGCCGCCCGGAATCGGAATCGGCAATCTGCCTACGCGTGACATGCGCCGCTCCTCACCAGATGAAGCACAGGATCTCGCCGCCGACCCCGGCCCGCCGGGCGTCGCGGTCGGTCATGACCCCGCGCGAAGTCGAAAGAATCGCCACGCCGAGCCCGCCGCGCACCCGCGGGATCTCCGTGCGGCCCCGGTAGATGCGCAGGCCCGGCCGGCTGATGCGCCGGAGCCCCGTGATGACGCCCGTCTTGCGCTCGCCGTACCGCAGCGACAGGCGCAGCTGGTGCGGGGCCTTCTTGTCGAGCTCGAAGTCCGCGATGAACCCCTCGTTCTTGAGGATCTTCGCGATCTCCAGCTTCATGCGCGACGGCGGCAGCAGCACGTGGTCGTGCCGCGCGGTCATCGCGTTGCGGATGCGCGTCAGCATATCCGCGATCGGATCGGTAATTACGCCCACTCCCGTCACCTCACCAGCTGGCTTTGACCACGCCGGGAATCTCGCCCTTGTGCGCGAGGGTGCGCAGGCAGATCCGGCACAGGCCAAACTTGCGGAAGACCGCGCGCGGACGGCCGCACAGCCGGCACCGGCTGTACCGCCGGACCTTGAACTTGGCCGGCTTCCGCCACTTCAACAGCAGCGCTTTCTTCGGCATCCCTTAGGCCCTCCCGGCGGGCGCGGCCGCGCCTGCCCCGTCGCCGGACGCCGCGGCCTCGCGGAACGGCAGCCCGAGCGCCCGCAGGAGCTCGCGCGCCTCCTCGTCGGTCCCCGCCGTCGTCACGATCGCGATGTCCATGCCGCGAATCTTGTCCACTTTGTCGTACTCGATCTCCGGAAAGATGAGCTGCTCCTTGATCCCGATGTTCATGCTGCCGCGGCCGTCGAACGACCGCGACGGAATGCCCTTGAAGTCCTTGATCCGCGGCAGGCTGATGTTGAACAGCTTGTCGAGGAACTCGTACATCCGCTCGCCGCGCAGCGTCACCTTGCACCCGATGGGGTTGCCGGTCCGCAGCTTGAAGGCCGCGATCGACGTCCGGGCCCGCGCGATCACGGGCCGCTGGCCGCTGATCGTCGTCAGCTCCTCGACGGCCTTGTCGAGGTGCCGCTGATCCTGAAGCGCGTCGGCGACGCGCATGTTGATGACGACCTTCTCGACCTTCGGGACCTGCATGACCGTCTTGTAGCCGAAGCGCTTCCGCAGCGCCGGCACGACGTCGGCCTTGTAGCGTTCACGCAACCGCGCCATGGTTACTTGTCGATGACCTCCCCGCAGTGGCGGCAGACCCGGACCTTGCCGCCGTCGTCGAGCACGCGGTGTCCGAACCGGACCGCGCGCCCGCACCGCGGACACACCAGCATCGCCTTGCCGGCGGGAAACGCCAGCTCTTTCTCGACGATGCCGCCGGACGGCATCTTCTCGTTGGGCTTGGTGTGCCGCTTCGCGACCATCACGGCTTCGACGATGATCCGGCCCGTGTCGGGGAGGACCCGCAGCACCTTCCCGCGCTTGCCGCGGTACTTGCCGGTGATCACCTCGACCGTGTCGCCGCGGCGAACGTGCACGTGCGTCGCCGCCATCACAGCACCTCCGGCGCGAGCGAGATGATCTTCATGAACTGCCGTTCGCGCAGCTCCCGCGCCACCGGCCCGAAGATGCGGGTACCGCGCGGGTTGTTCTGGTCCGTGATCAGTACCGCGGCGTTGTCGTCGAACCGTATCTGCGACCCGTCGGGCCGGCGCGTGGGCTTCACGGTCCGCACCACCACGGCCTTCACGACCTCGCCCTTCTTGACGGCGCTGTTCGGAATGGCCTGCTTGACCGTCGCCACGATGACGTCGCCGATCGCGGCGTAGCGGCGCCGCGACCCCCCGTAGACGCGGATGCACATGATCTCGCGCGCCCCGGTGTTGTCCGCGACCCGGAGCCGCGTATAGTTCTGGATCATCGCGCCTTCTCCACCACCCGGACAACGCGCCAGCGCTTGTCCTTGCTGATCGGCCGCGTCTCCGCGATCAGGACCGTGTCGCCGACGTGCGCTTCCCCGCGCTCGTCGTGGGCCTTGTACCGCGCGCTGTGCCGCACGATCTTCTTGTAGACGGGGTGCTGACCGCGCCGCGAGATCTCGACGACGACCGTCTTCTGCATCTTGTCGCTCACGACGCGGCCGGTCCGGGTCTTCCGGATGCCGCGCTTCTCGGCCGGTCCCGTCATCTCGTTCATCGGCGGCCTCCGCGCGGCCTGGCCTCGACAGGGGCCGCGGCCTCGATCAGGTCGCGCGCCCGCAATTCAGTCAGCACGCGCGCCACCGTCCGGCGCATCTCGACGATCTTCGCCGGATTCAGCAGCTTGCCGGACGTCCGCTGCAGCCGCAGCGTGAACAGCTCCTGCCGGGCGTCGGCCAGGCGCTTCTGGAGATCCGCCTCGCCGAGATCCCGCATCGATTCCGCCATTACGCCTGCCCCCCCGCCCCGGCGATCTCGCCGACCTCGTCCCGCTGCACGAAGCGCGTCGGGATCGGCAGCTTGTGGCCGGCGAGGGACATCGCCTCGCGGGCCACCTGTTCGCTGACCCCGCCGAGCTCGAAGAGCACCCGGCCCGGCTTCACGACCGCGACCCACAGCTCGGGGTTGCCCTTGCCGCTCCCCATGCGGGTCTCCGCCGGCTTCTTGGTCACCGGGTGGTCCGGAAACACGCGGATCCACAGCTTGCCGCCCCGCTTGATGAACCGCGTGATCGCGCGGCGCGCCGCCTCGATCTGCTGGCTTGTGATCCACGCGCGGTCCTGCGCCTGGAGCCCGAACTCTCCGAACGTCACCGCGGCGCCGGTGTGGGCTTCCCCGCGCATCCGGCCCCGGTGCGCCTTACGGTATTTGACCCGCTTGGGCATCAACATGCGTCTACGGTCTCCCTCGCTCTACTCGCTGACGGGCTTCGATGACATGGTTGCCGGCCGCTGGTCGGCCGGCACGTCCGCGCCGCCGGCACGCCCCGCGACGTCGGGGTCGCCTTCCGGCCGCCGCTGCTGCACGACCACCCGCGGCTGCCGCGACGGCAGCACCAGGGTGTCCGACGCCCGGCCGCGGGCTCCGCCTTCGGCCGGCACGCGCCGCCGCTCCGGCAGCACGTCGCCGCGATAGATCCAGACCTTCACGCCGATGCGGCCGAACGTCGTGAGGGCCTCGGCCACGCCGAAGTCGATGTCCGCGCGCAGCGTCTGCAGCGGCACCCGGCCCTCGCGGTACCACTCGTACCGCGCGATCTCCGCGCCGGCGAGCCGCCCGCTGCAGGAGATGCGGATGCCCTTCGCGCCGCTGCGCAGGCTGCGGGCCACCGCCTGCTTCATCGCCCGCCGGTACGCGATGCGCCGCTCGAGCTGGCTGGCCACGTTCTGGGCGACCAGCGCGGCCTCGAGTTCGGCGCGCCGGATCTCCTGGACGTTCAGCTGGATCGCCTTGCCGGTCAGCGCCTCGAGCTCTTTCTTCAGCGCGTCGATCCCCGTGCCGCCGCGGCCGATGATGATGCCGGGCCGCGCCGAATGGATCGTGATGCGGACGCGGTTCGCCGCGCGCTCGATCTCGATCCGCGAGATCCCCGCGCGGCCCATCTTCTTCTTGATGGCACCGCGCAGCTTCTGGTCCTCCTCGATCAGCTCGGGGAAGTTCTTTTCGGCATACCACTTCGACTCCCAGTCTTTGATGATCCCGAGCCTCAGACCGATTGGGTGGATCTTCTGCCCCACGTTGGCGCCTCCGCTGCCGGCGCATTCCGCCGGCTAGTCCTTTAGGGCTACTCGTCGGCCACGATTACGGTGATGTGGCTGCTGCGCTTCTTGATCACGTCGGCCCGGCCGCGCGCGCGGGCGTGCATCCGCCGCTGGCTGGGCCCGCTGTCCACATAGGCGCGCCGGACGCGGAGGGCGTCGCGCGCGAGCTCGAGGTTGTGCTCCGCGTTGGCCGCGGCCGACGCCACGACCTTGGCCACGACTTTGGCCGCGCGGTTCGGCGTGAACTTCAGCACTGCGAGCGCCTCGTCCACGGCCTTGCCTTTGATGAGCTCCGTCACCGTCCGCACCTTACGCGGCGCGATCCGGACGTGTCGCGCAATCGCCTTGGCTTCCACTACGGTTCCCCCCTCACGCCGACGGCGCCGGCGTACCGCCCGCGGCCGGTGCGGCCGGGGTCCCCGGCCCCATCGGCCGCACGGACGTCGCCTTCTCGACGCGCACGCCGTGGCTCTTGAACGTCCGCGTCATGGCGAACTCGCCGAGCTTGTGCCCGACCATGTTCTCGGTCAGGTACACCGGCACGTGCTTGCGGCCGTCGTAGACGGCGATCGTGTGTCCGACCATGTCCGGCAGGATCGTCGACCGCCGCGACCACGTCCGGATCACCCGCCGCTCGCGCGTGCGGTTCAGCGCGTCGACCTTCTGCTGCAGGTGCTTGTCGACAAAGGGCCCCTTCTTGATCGACCGGCCCATCTATTTCCTCCGCTTCACGATAAACTTGTCGCTCGGCTTCGTCTTGCGGGTCTTGTAGCCGAGCGTGGGCTTGCCCCACGGCGTCACCGGCCCGGGCATCCCGATCGGCGACTTCCCCTCGCCGCCGCCGTGCGGATGGCTGCTGGGATCCATCACCACGCCCCGGACGTGCGGCCGGCGCCGCATCCACCGCGTCCGGCCGGCTTTGCCGATGCTGACCGACTCGTGCTCGAGGTTGCCGATCTGGCCGATCGTCGCCCGGCAGCCGATATGAAGCATCCGCACCTCGCCGGACGGCAGCCGCACCTGGGCGTAGTCGCCTTCCTTGGCCATGACCTGCGCCGCGCCGCCGGCGCTGCGCACCAGCTGGCCGCCGCGGCCCACGTGCAGCTCGAGGTTGTGCACGGTCGAGCCGACCGGGATCGCGCGCAGCGGCAGGCAGTTCCCCGGCTTGATCTCCACGTCGGACCCGGACGCGACGACGTCGCCGACCCCGAGCCCTACCGGCGCCAGGATGTAGCGCTTCTCGCCGTCCCGGTAGTGCAGCAGCGCAATCCGGGCGGACCGGTTCGGATCGTACTCGATCTCGGCCACGCGCGCGGTGACGCCGTCCTTGTTCCGCTTGAAATCGATGAGACGGTAGCGCCGCTTGTGGCCGCCGCCGCGGTGGCGCGTGGTCACGCGGCCCTGGCCGTTGCGGCCGGCATGGTTCAGCAGCGGCTCGACGAGCGAGCGCTCGGGCGACGTCCGCGTGATGTCCTCGAACGTCACCACCGTCATGAACCGGCGTCCGGGCGTGATGGGCTTGAATTTTTTGATCCCCATGCGTCCTCCGCCCCTCTAGGTCAGTTTCTCGAGATCGATCTTGTCGCCGTCGGCGAGCGTGACGATCGCCTTGCGGTAGCCGGCCTCGCGGTAGTGGTGCTGCCCGCGCCGGCGCGCGCGGCCCGGAATCCGGATGACGTTGACCTTCGTGACGCGGACGCTGAACAGCCGCTGCACCGCGTCGCGGATCACCGGCTTCGTGGACGCGCCGTCGATCTCGAACGTGTACTTGTTGATCGTCGTGCCGCGCATGCTCTTCTCGGTGACGATCGGCCGCCGGATGACGTTGCGCGGGTCGAGTCCCGCGCTGCGGGACGGACTCATGCCCCGAGTCCCTCCACCAGGCGCTCCAGCGCGTCGCGGGTGAACACGATCCGGTCCGCGGCGAGAATCGCGTGCACGTTGAGCGCGGACGCGGCGGCGACGCGCACGCCGCCGAGGTTGGCCGCCGAGCGCTCGACCATCTCGTTCGGTGAGGCGGTGACCAGCAGTACCGAGCGGACGTCCGAGCCCTTGACCCCGAGCCCCGCCGCGCGCAGCGCCGCGGCGACGGTCTTGGTCTTCGGCGCGTCGAGGTCGAGGCGGTCGAGCACCGCGATCCGCCCCTCCGCCGCCCGCGCCGAGAGCGCCGACCGCAGCGCCAGGCGCCGCACCTTCTTGTTCAGCGCGTACTTGTAACTCCGCGGCTGCGGCCCGAAGACGATGCCGCCGCCGACAAAGACCGGCGCCCCGCGCGCGCCGTGCCGGGCGCGGCCGGTGCCCTTCTGCCGGTACAGCTTGCGCGTGCTGCGCGAGACCATGCCGCGCGTCAGCGTCGAGTGCGTGCCGCGGTGCCGGCCGGCCAGCTGCCACAGCACGGCCTCATGCAGCACCGCGGTGTGCGGCGTCACGCCGAAGATCGCCTCGGCCAGATCCACTTCGCCGGCCGTCTTGCCGTCCCGATCGTATACGGGCGCCCTGGTCATGCTTTGGCTCCCTTCGCGTCCTTCGCCGCGGCCGGGGCCGCCGCGCGCACCTTCTTCCCGCCCTTCGCGCTGCGGACGAGTACCACGCCGCCGCGAGGTCCGGGAAGCGCGCCGTGGATCAGGAGGACGTTGCGCTCCGTGTCGACCGACACGACCCTGAGGCCCTTGACCGTGGAGCGCTCGCCGCCGAGCCGGCCGGGCATGCGCTTGCCCTTCCAGACCCGGGCGATGTTGCTCGAGCCGATGCTGCCGATCGCGCGGTGCATGAGGCTGACGCCGTGCGTCGCCCGCTGGCCGCCGAAGTTGTGGCGCTTCATCGCGCCGGAAAATCCCTTGCCCTTGCTGACGCCGGTCACGTCCACCTGGGCGCCCTCGCTGAAGGCGTCCGCGCGGACGGCCTGGCCGATCTCAAACGTCTCGCCGCCGGCGAGGCGGACTTCGCGGATCACCCGCATCGGGGCGAGCCCGCGCTTGAGGAAGATGCCGCGGTACGGCTTCTGCGGCGCCCGCGTCCTGGGCTTCTCCGGCAGCGGATCGAACCCGAGCTGCACGGCGGCGTAGCCTTCGCGCGCCGGCGTGCGTAGGCCGACGACCACGCAGGGCCCGGCCTCGACGACCGTCACCGGCACGACGTTGCCGGCGGCGTCGAAGATCTGGGTCATGCCGAGTTTCCGTCCGAGAATCGCGGGCATCGGATTCGCTCCCTATCTCCTCAGCGCTACAGCTTGATCTCGATGTCGACGCCGGCCGGCAGATCGAGATGCATCAGCGCGTCGACGGTCTTGGGGGTCGGCTCGAGGATGTCGATCAGGCGCTTGTGCGTCCGCAGCTCGAAGTGCTCCATCGACTCCTTGTCGATGTGCGGCGACCGGATCACGCAGTACACGTTGCGGTCCGTCGGGAGCGGCACAGGCCCGGAGATGCGCGCACCGGTCCGCCGAACCGTGTCCACGATCTTTTCCGCGGACTGGTCGAGCACCTTATGATCGTAGGCCTTGAGCTTGATCCGGATCTTCTGTGCCATTCGCCGCTCCTTTGTGGTCCCGCCCGCCGCGACAGCGGCCATTACGAGAGGATCTTGGCGATGACGCCGGCGCCGACCGTCCGGCCTCCCTCCCGCACCGCGAACCGCTGCCCCTCCTCCAGCGCCACCGGTGTGATCAACGCCCCCTCAATCGTCACGTTGTC
>DATGFS010000012.1 GCA_035308905.1 bacterium
AGCTCGACGGCGAGCCGCTCACGAGCGAACGCATCAAGGCGGAGATGCAGCGCGTCTTCCTCGCGCACGGGACGGTGGCGGACGAGTTCATCGTCGCCTCGGGCGCGCAGGGCGCCGTCGGGCACGACATGGGCTCCGGCCCGATCGCCGCAGACCTGCCCGCCGTCTTCGACCTGTGGCCGCGCGACACCGCCACGGCCGTCTACACGGACATGACGCGGACGTACGTCGTGGGCGAGGTCCCCGATGAGATCCGGGAGTACCACCGCCTCTGCAAGGAGGCCCTCGACCGCACGACCGAGGCGGCGAAGCCCGGCGTGAACGGGCGCGCCCTCATGCAGATCGCCTGCGACCTCTTCGCCGAGCACGGCTATCCGACCCAGCTGACGAAGAAGCCCGGCGAGGTGCTCGACAGCGGCTTCTTCCATGGCCTCGGCCACGGCGTCGGCCTGGAGGTGCACGAGCGGCCACGGCTCTCGGTCACGGGCGACGACCTCATTCCCGGCGACGTCATCACCCTGGAGCCCGGCCTCTACCGCGCCGGCTACGGCGGCGTCCGGCTCGAGGACATCCTCCTCGTGACCGACGACGGGGTCGAGACGGTCACGCAGTACCCGTATGACCTTCAGCCCTGACTAAATCCGCCGAAACCGGGTAAAAGCCCCCCCAAATACATCGGCGTCCGACGGACCGCCGAGGGGCGGGAGGCGGCGCCGGGAGGAGGGGCTCATGGCGACTGTCGTCACGGACAAGCCTGTGACGGTGTTCGAGAACACGCCGGCTGCCGACCCTGCACCACTCGGGCTCGCCGGCTTCGCGCTGACGACGTTCCTGCTCAGCGGGCACAACGCCTCGTTCATCCCCGACCTCATCTGGGTCGGGCCGGCGCTCTTCTACGGAGGGCTCGCGCAGCTCCTGGCCGGCATGTGGGAGTTCCGGAATAGAAACGTGTTCGGGGCGACGGCGTTCTCCACGTACGGCGGCTTCTGGATGTCGTTCGGCATCTTCGTCGTCCTCGCTCTCACGACCGGGTTCCTCGGCGGCTACAAGCCGAACGACCTGGCCAACGCGGCCGCGTGGTTCCTCTTCGCGTTCGCCATCTTCAACACGTACATGCTCATTGGAAGCCTGCGAGTCAACATCGCAGTCTTCTTCGTCTTCCTCACGCTGGAGATCACGGAGATCCTTCTCGTGATCGGCAACTTCAATTCGGCGCATACGAACGGCCATCACTTGTGGTGGGTCCATGCAGGCGGATGGGCGGGGATCATCACCGCCGCGGTGGCCTGGTACACGTCGGCCGCGCTCGTCATCAACGGCCAGGCTGGAAGGCACGTCTGCCCCGTTGGCACCCCGATGATGAGCTGACCTAGGATCCGCGAAGGCCTACGAAGAAGGAGAGCTCTCTTGGCGACCGAGACGAGTCACGCAATCGACACGATGCTCCTCGAGGAGCGGCGGTATCCGCCGCCGGAGGACTTCGCACGCCAGGCGAACGCG
>DATGFS010000013.1 GCA_035308905.1 bacterium
AGGACCTCCGGCGCCTTCGCGCCTCCTGTCCCGTCTTCGCAGGACCTCCGGCGCCTTCGCGCCTCCTGTCCCGTCTTCGCAGGACCTCCGGCGCCTTCGCGCCTCCTGTCCCGTCTTCGCAGGACCTCCGGCGCCTTCGCGCCTCCTGCCGTCCGAGCACGACAACAAAGTGCCCCCGTCCCAATGGGACGGAGGCTCCGCGGTTCCACCCACCTTCCCGCCGCACCCCGGTCCTGGGGACGGCGGACGACTCCACGCGCGATTACGGGCGCACCCGGCCGGCGTAGCCCTGGACAGGCGTCCGCCTGGCGGCTCGGGGGAGGTGTTCAGCCCGGCGTACGGGCGGGACTTCCAGCCTGGATCCCGCCTCTCTTTCGGCCACCGTCCGGCTTACTCGTCCCCGTCATCGCCGAACGCCCACCATTATAGCACGGCCGCATGACACGGCCGCGGGGATGATGGCGGCCGTGTAACATCCGGCTGGTAGGCAAGGAGTGCCGCAGGTGGCACCGAATCTACCTGGGCTCTAACGACATTATGCTCTGCAAGGAGGCGTCGCATGGTGACAGCGCCACAGGGGTGGAGGCGCATGGCTACCTCGCTCGCGATCGTCGCCGCCCTTATCGCCGGAGTTCTGGTCGTCCCCGGCTCGGTAACGGGTTGGGCTGCGGGACCGACCACGCTCGTCTACGGCAAGTCGGGGGACGCCGACTCGCTCGACAGCCCTACCAGCACGAACGGCGAAGCCTACCAGGTCACGACGCAGATCTTCAACCTCCTGGTCCGCGCGCAGCCGGGCAAGACCGACATCGAGCCGGATCTCGCAACGAGCTGGTCCGTCTCTCCGGATGGGCTGACCTGGACGTTCAAGCTGCGCCAGGGCGTCACGTTCCACGACGGTACACCGTGGAACGCCGAGGCGGCGAAGGCCAACTGGGACCGCTGGGCGGACAAGAACAACCCGTACCACGCTGTGAAGGGCGGCGAATACGAGTACTTTGGCGACTTCATGGCCGACTCGTTCAAGGAGGCCAAAGCCGTCGATCCGTACACGCTGCAGGTGATTCTGAAACAGCCCAACTCCCCGCTGCTGCAGAACCTGACGATCATCGCCTTTCAGTTCAACAGCCCCGCGTCAATGAAGCAGTACGGCGCGGAGGGCATCGGCCAGCACCCCGTGGGCACCGGGCCCTACAAGTTCGTGGAGTGGGTGCGTGACGACCATGTGACGCTGCAGGCCAACCCGAGTTTCTTCCGCAAGGGCCTGCCGAAGACCCAGCGCCTGATCATGCGCGTGATCAAGGACAACGCCGCGCGGTACCTGGCGCTCAAATCCGGCGAGGTTCAGGCGATCGAGCTTCCCAACACCGACGACGTCAAGGCCTCGATGAGCGATCCGAACCTCAAGATCGTGTTCCGGCCTCCGTTCGACACGAGCTGGCTCAAGTTCAACATGAACAATTCGCTCTTCAAGGACATCCGGCTCCGCAAGGCCGTCGCTTACGCGATCAACCGGCCGGCGATCGTGCAGGGCCTGTACGCCGGCTACGGCGAGGTCGCCAACCAGGCCATGCCGCCCGGGATGTGGGGCCGCGCCTCCAGTCCCGACCCGATCACGTACGATCCCGCGCAGTCGAAGAAGCTGCTGTCGGAGGCCGGGTATCCGAACGGGTTCTCGTTCGACTTCTGGTACATCCCGGTCAGCCGGCCGTACTTCCCGCAGGGCAAGGAGATCGGCACGGCGATCGCGAGTGACCTCAACAAGGTAGGCATCCGGGCCCATCTGCAGACCGAGGACTGGGCCACGTACCTCAAGGACCAGAAGAGCAACCGGTTCCCGATGTACATGGCCGGCTGGATCGGTGACAACGGGGATCCCGACGACTGGCTCGGGTTCTTCTTCCCCAAGTACGACGCCACCAGCGCCCGCTGGTCGTACAACAACCCGGCGGTCTTCGACCTGATCAACAAGGCCAAGAGCGAGAACAGCCAGGCCAAGCGCGCGCAGATGTACGCCCAGGCCATGACGCTGATCTCGCACGACCTGCCCAATATCTGGTTCGCGCATGCCAAAGTGCCGATGATCGTGCGCAAGAACGTCGACGGGCTGATCGGCCAGCCCGATTCGAACGAGTACTGGGAACTGGTTTCGTCGCACTAGGACAAAAGCAGGGACGGGGGCGCGAACCCGGGTTCGCGCCCCCTCCGTATCTCTAGTCGATGGCCCGCTATATCGCCCGCCGCGCAATCGCGCTGCTCCCGATCCTGCTGGGGGTGTCCGCCGCGGCGTTCCTGATGATCCACTTGCTGCCCGGCGATCCGGCGACCGTCTACGTGGGGGACCACGCCACCCCGGGATCGGTCGAGCGCGTCCAGCACGAGTTCGGCCTCGACAAGCCCCTGCCGGTGCAGTACGGGATCTACCTCTGGAACGCGGTGCGCGGAGACTTCGGCGAATCGCTGGACAGCCACCGCAAGGTGCTGTCCGAATTCGTGCCGCGGTTCCCGGCGACGATCGAGCTGACAATCGGCGCCATCACGGTCGCGCTCTGCATCGGGGTGCCGATCGGCATCGTGTCCGCCGCCAAGCCCAACTCGATCTTCGACCGGCTCGGCATGTTCGTGGCGCTCACGGGCGTCTCGATCCCGGTGTTCTGGCTCGGCCTCATGCTGATCTACATCTTCAGCGTGTACGTCCACGCCCTGCCGACCTCGGGGCAGCTCGACGTCAACATCACGCTCGTGCCGATCACCCGCATCGACATCCTGGACGGCCTGCTCACGGGGAACTGGGCCGCCGCGGGCGACGCGCTGCGGCACCTCGTCCTGCCGAGCGTCACGGTCGGCTCGATTCCCGCCGCGATCATCGCGCGCATGACCCGGGCCTCCATGCTGGACGCGCTGCATCAGGACTACATCCGGACGGCGCGCGCGAAAGGCCTGACCGGCCCCGCCGTGATCATCGGACACGGCCTTCGCAACGCGCTCCTGCCGGTCGTGACCGTCATCGGACTCCAGTTCGGCGGCTTCCTCACCGGCGCGATCCTGACCGAGACGATCTTCTCGTGGCCGGGCGTCGGCCGGTTCATGTACGACTCGATTCTCTTCCGCGATTACCCGGTGATCCTCGCCGGCATTCTGCTGTTCTCGCTGATGTTCGTCCTGGTCAATCTGCTCGTCGACGTCCTGTACGCCTTCCTTGACCCCCGCATCCGCTACGCCTGAACGAACGGGAAGCGCGCAGGCCGCAGCGGCCCCGGCCGCGCCGGTGCGCCGGCACGCACGCTCCGCGGTCAAGATGGCCGCCCGGCGGTTCTGGGCGAATGCCAACGCGCGCGTCGGCCTGTGCATGATTCTGTTCTTTGCGCTCATCGCGATCTTCGCCACGCAGATCGCGCCGACCGGTCCGGACGACGAAGACCTGCTCGCGCGGCTGCAGCCGCCGTCGGCGCACCACTGGATGGGCACCGACAACCTCGGGCGCGACGTGTTCAGCCGGGTCCTCCTGGGCGCCCGCATCTCGATGACGGTCGGCTTCGTAGCGGTCTCCGGCGCTCTCTCCACCGGCGCGTTGCTCGGTATCACGGCCGGCTATGCCGGCGGCCGGGTCGAGAGCACGATCATGCGGATCATGGACGTGATGCTCGCCTTCCCGTC
Source organism: bacterium (assembly GCA_035308905.1). NCBI lineage: Bacteria > bacterium. Next base: position 3,658 of record DATGFS010000013.1, read on the forward strand.
CATCATCCTCGCGATCGGCATCGTGGCCGTGCGGGGCCCGGGACTCAACAACACGATCCTGGCCGTCAGCATCGTGAATATCCCGTCGTTCGCGCGCGTCGCGCGCGCGTCCACGCTTGCCATCAAGGAGTTCGAATACGTCACGGCGGCCAGGGCCATGGGCGCCCGGCCGTGGCGGGTCCTCCTGCGCTCCATCGTGCCGAACGCCGCCGCGCCGCTCGTCGTGCAGGGATCGCTCGGAATCGGCAGCGCGATCCTCGAAGCCGCGGCGCTCGGCTTTCTCGGGCTCGGCGCACAGCCGCCGAGCCCGGAGTGGGGCGCGATGCTGGCCGACAGCTACCGGTATCTGCTCACCGATTTTTGGGCCGCTCTCGCTCCGGGGCTCGCGATCGCGCTCGTGGTCCTCTCGTTCAACCTGGCGGGCGACGGGCTTCACGACGCGTTGGATCCCCGGCTCTCGGGACGCGCATAGCGTCGAGCGCCCGGTCCGCGGCGGCCTCGCCGGAGCGGATGCAGTCCGGAATCCCGATCCCCCGGTAGGCCGCGCCGGCCAGCGCCAGGCCTGGGTGGCCGGCGAGCCGGTCCTCGATCTCCGCCACGCGCGCGAGGTGCCCCACCACGTACTGCGGCATCGTCTCACGGTGCCGCAGCACCCGCACGAAATCCGGCGTGCCGGATGCGCCGAGCAGCGCTTCCATCTCGCCGCGGACGATCGCGGCCAGCCGGTCGTCGGGAACGTCGGCCATCTCCGGCGCGAGCGCGCCGCCGAGAAACACGCGGATCAGCACGCGCCCGGCGGGGGCGCGGCCGGGGAACTTCACGCTGGCGAACGAGGCCGCGAGGATGGGGCGGCGCTCGATCTGCGGCACGACGAAGCCGAGGCCGTCGAGCGGATGCCGGATCTCGTCGCGCCGGTAGGCGAGGGTGACGCTCGCGGAAGACGCGTAGGCGATCGCGCCGAGATGCGAGGCGAGCGCGCCGTCGAGTCCCGCGACAAGGCGCGCCGCCGCCGGCGCGTTCACGGCGACGATGACCGCGTCCGCCTCGATCGGCGGGCCGTCCTCGAGCGCGACCGCGTAACGAGCGCCGTCCGCGGCCCGCGCCACCGCCCTGATCGGGGTGCGAAGCCGCAGCGTGCCCGCGGGCAGGCGCGCCGCCGCGGCGTCGGGCAGCGCCTGCATCCCGTCCGCGAGCGTCGCGAAGATGCTGAGGCGCCGGCCGGTCTGCGCCCCTCGGGCGGGAGTCCCGTGCCCCGACCGCCGCGCCGCCGCGTGGGCGAGCACGAGGCCGCGAATCACGCTCCCGTAGCGGCGTTCCACCTCGGCGAGGCGCGGCATCGTCGCCTCGAGGCTGAGCGCCGCCGCGTCTCCCGTGTAGATCGTTCCGATCATCGGCTGCGCGACGCGCTCGAACGCCTCGCGGCCGAACCGCCGGGTGACAAACGACCGAATGGTCTCGTCGGCGGCCGGCCGGCCGCGCGGCAGCACCAGGTCCATCGCCATCCGCGCCTTGCCCGGCCATGAGAACAGCGGCGAGCGCAGCCACGGCAGGAGGCGCGTCGGCGCGACCAGCCGGAACCCGTCCGGAATCGGAACGACGCGGCCCGCGCGAACGACGTAGGCGCGGCCGGCGCCGGTCTGCACCCCAACCACACCGGACGCGAGACCGAGCTGTTCGCACAGCCGCAGCGCCTCCGGCTTCTCCGTAAGAAACGAATCCGGTCCCGCTTCGACGAGGTAGCCGCCGTCGCGCTCGGTGGCGATCACGCCGCCGGCGCGGGAGCCGGCCTCGCAGACCACGAGCTCCACCCGGCGGGCCGCGTCCGCGATCCTCAGCGCCGCGGCCAGCCCGGCGATGCCCGCCCCGACCACCACGACGCGCGGCGGACGGGGCGCGGTGTCCACGCCGAGCGCGTCCGGCGACGCCTGCGCATCCTGCCGGCCGACAAGCGGCCGGCCACCATGTAACTCAAGCGGGCTAGTCCCCGCAGGGGGGTGATCTCCGATGCTGCCGGCCGTCATTCCGGGGTCATCCCGCCTGCGCCGCCACGAGGTCGGCCAGCATTCCGATGAAAGCCGGGTGGTCCATCACCGTGGCCGCCCGATAGTAGGCGACGCCGAGCTCGGCCGCCGCGGCGCGGGCCTCGGTGTCCAGGTCGTACAGCACCTCGATGTGGTCCGAGACGAAACCGATCGGCACGAACACCACCGCGCGCGTCCGGTGCGCGGCCAGGTCGCGCAGGGCGTCCTTCGCATCCGGCTCCAGCCACGGCTCGCGCGGGTCGCCGCTGCGGCTCTGATAGGCGATCTGCCACGCCGGGTGGCCGAGACGGGCGGCGACGCTGCGGGCGGACGCCGTGACTTGCGATTCGTAGCCGCTGCGCGCGCCCATCGCGGCCGGGATGCTGTGCGCGGTGAAGACCAGCGTCGCGCCCGCCCGTTCCTCGTCCGGCATCGCGCGCAGGACGGCGGCGACGCGATCCGCCTGGGCGCCGACAAACCCCGGATGCTCGAACCACGGGCCGAGGTAGTCGACCGCCGGCGCCTGCGCGCCCACGCGGGTTTGAGCGTCGACGACATTTTCCTGATACTGCTCCCAGCTCGCGTAACTGCGGTGCGGCGCCATCACGATCCCGATCGCGCGGCGCACGCCCGTGTCGCGCATGGCGGCCAGCGTCTCGTGGAGGTACGGGGTCCAATTGCGCATTCCGACGTACACCGGCAGCGCAAAATCGCGCGCGCGCAGCGTCGCTTCGAGCGCGGCGGCCTGCCGGCGCGTCAGCTCGGTCAGCGGCGAGCGCCCGCCGAACACGTCGTAGTGATGCGCCACCTCTTCCAGGCGCTCCGGCGGCACCCGCCGTCCGTGCAGGATGGCCGCGAGATACGGGCGCACGTCTTCCGGCCGCTCCGGCGCGCCGTAGCCGATCAGCAGGACCGCGTCGTAACGGCCGGCGCCCGGTACGCGCGTGCCGCTCACCGGCGGCTCATCTCGTGGACCATCTCTACCATCGCGCGGAGGTTCTCCCACGGCGTCTCAGGGAGCACCCCGTGGCCGAGGTTGAAGACGTGCCCCGGCCGCCCCGCGGCCGCATCCAGAATGCCGCCCACCCCCCGTTTGATCTCCGCCGGCGTGCTCAACAGCACCGCGGGATCGAGGTTGCCCTGCACGCCGACCCCGGGGCCGAGGCGCGTCCACGCCGCGCCGAGCTCCACCCGCCAATCGAGACCGATCACGTGGCCGCCCGCGTCCCGCATCGCCTCGAGCAGGCCCCCCGTCCCGGTGCCGAAGTGGATCGCCGGCGCCTCCGGCGGCAGCGCGGCAAACACCGCGCGCGAGTACGGCAGTACGTACCGGCGGTAGGCCTCCGGCGCGAGGCAGCCCACCCAGCTGTCGAAGAGCTGCACCGCGTCCGCGCCCGCGGCGATCTGGCCGCGGAGATATCGGGCGGTCAGCGCCGTGAGCCGTTCCATGAGCGCCGTCCAGGCGTCCGGATCGGTGTACATCAGGCGCTTCGTCAGGAGAAAGTTTCGGGACGGACCGCCCTCGATCAGATATGACGCCACGGTGAACGGCGCGCCCGCGAACCCGATCAGCGGCACCCGCCCCGCCAGGGCACGCCGCGCCAGCCGTGCGGTCTCGTAGACAAACGGCACCGCATCGTCGGGATCGACGTCCGGCAGCCGCGCGACATCGTCGCGCGTTCGGATCGGCCGCGCGATCACCGGCCCTTCGCCCTTCGCGTAGTCGAGCCCCACGCCGAGCGGTTCCGCGACCAGCAGGATGTCGGCAAACAGAATGGCCGCGTCGACGCCTAGCCGGTCCACGGGCTGCACCGTCACCTCGGCCGCGGCGTCGGGCCTCTTGCAGAGTTGGAGCAGGCTCATCCGTTCGCGGACCCGGCGATACTCCGGCAGATACCGGCCGGCCTGCCGCATCGCCCACACGGGCGTATAGGGCACGGGCAGGCGGTGGCACGCGCGGAGAAACGCGCTGGTCGGTATAACAGACACGGATGGTGTTGGTTCTCTGGTGGCCGGAGACGCTCCTGTGATGCGCCGGCGCGGAGTTACGGCGCCGCGGCGGCCGGGCCTTCGTCGATGAGGCGCTTGAGTGTCCCGAACGCGTCGTTGACCACGGGATAGCCGGCGTACAGCGCCACCTGCTTGAGCATCGCGATCAGTTCGGCCGGCGGGATCCCGAGGTTGAGCGCGCCCCGCAGATGGCTCTCCAGCCCGCGCGACCGGCCCAGCGCGGTCAGGACCGCGCAGGTGAGGAGACTTCTCGTCCGGAGATCGAGCGTCGGGTCGCCGTAGACGGCCCCGTACGCCTGCTCCACGATGGTGTCGGCGTATGCGGGATCCAGCGCCCGGAAGACCGCGATGCCGCCCTCCCGATCCGGCCACAGCGTCTTTCGGATCTTCATGCCTCGCTCAAACAGCACGCGATCGCCCATCTCCCCTCCTATCCGCACGATCCGCGCCGCATCGCGCCGCGCGGTGAAGGCCGGCACGTCGCTCCCCGGCCAGGGCATCGTAGCACATCACCGCCGGGCGGCCCACCGGCCGTCCAGGACCGCCGCCGCGCAGCGCGAACTACTCCCGCTGCCGTGATCGTGCAGGCTACGCTCTTCACGGCCGCCGGGACGCGCTCGACCCGCGCCGCCGGTGAAGGTCATCGCGGCCGACCGAAGGAGACCGGCATGAAGGTGCGTGTGAACGGCGTCGACCTGTTCTATGAGACCGCGGGGTTGGGCCCGCCGTGCGTGCTCGTGCACGGCGGGCCCGGGGTCGGCCACCCCGGGCGCCTTACCCAGTACGCACCGCTCGGCGATCTCGTGCAGCTGATCGCCTACGATCACCGCGGACACGGCCGCTCATCGAAAGCGCCCGAGGAGACCTACACGCAGGAGCAGCTCGCCCGCGACCTGGACGGGCTGTGCCGGGCGCTCGGGATCGAGCACCCGATCCTCCTCGGCGCGTCGGCCGGCGGCTTCATCTCGCTCATCTACGCCGCGGCGCACCCGGAGACGCCGCGGGCGCTGATTCTGGTGGGTACGTCCGCGAGCAAGGCGTTCATGCCGCGCGCCACCGCGAACATGGAACGTCTCGGCACGCCGGCGATGCGCGACGCGTACCGGCGGCTCTGGGACGGGTCGATCGAGGATCCGGCGGAGTTTCAGCGGGCGTTCGAGACGATTCAGCCGATGTACTACCGCGACAAGGGGCGTGCGCCGGCGTCGCTGGCCGGCCGGGACTTCGACCCGGTGACCCGCCGGGCGCTGATCCGCGACTACGAGCGGTACGACGTTCGCGACGGCCTCGGCCGGATCGGCGTCCCTACCTGGGTCGGCGTCGGCCGCCACGACTGGATCTGCCCGGTGCCGGAATCCGAGGAAATCGCCCGCCGGATCCCCGGCGCGGAGCTGCACGTGTTCGAGCGCAGCGGGCACTCGCCGCAGGCCGAAGAGACCGCGGCGTTCATGGAGAGCGTCCGGACCTTCCTAGGCCGGGTCTAACGCCACCCCGCACCATACCACGGAGGAGGAGGACACCATGGCGATCGCACACGCGCAGAGCGCCCGCAAGTCCGTCGACCAGGAGTACCGGTACGAGCACCTCACGTGGCCGGAGATCAACGAGGCGGTGGCGATGAACAAGGTGGTGGTCCTGCCCGTCGGCTCCACCGAGCAGCACGGCCATCACCTGCCGCTCGACGTGGATGCGAAATTGAGCAGCGCGGTCGTCTACGAGGCCGCGCGGCGGTCGCCCGCGGAGATGCTGGTGCTCCCGCCCGTGGCCTATGGCTACTGCCACCACGTGATGGATTTCCCGGGGACGATCAACATCGAGCCGAGCACGTTCGTGAAGTTCCTGCTCGACATCACGCGCTCCGTCGCCTACCACGGCTTCAAGCGCATCGTCGTCGTCAACGGCCACGGCTCCAACCACCCGCTCGTGGAAGAAGTCGGCCGCCAGACGATCCTCCAAACCGACGCGCTGTGCCTGACGCTGTCGTGGTGGCAACTGGTGGGCGAACGCTGGAACCGCGAGTGGCGCGAGTCGGTGCTGCCGGGCGGGTGCGCCCACGCGTGCGAACTGGAGACGTCGATGTACCAGCACGTCGATCCGGACGGGGTCCGCGCGGACAAGATCAAGAACGAGCTGGCCGCGTTCATGGCACTGCCGGGCGCCGAGCGGTGGCACACCGTCGATCTGACGGCGTCGTCGCCCGCGGCGATCGTGGAGTGGACCTCGACCTACACGGACAGCGGCGTGATCGGCGAAGCCGCGCGCGCGACCGCGGAGAAAGGCCGCCACGTCTTCGAGCACGCGGTCACGCAGATGGTCGAGATGGTGCGCTGGTTCCGGACACGGCCGCGGCCGGAGCGGCGCGACCACCACGCGGCGCCGCCAACGTTCGCGCTGCCGTTCGGCTGGTAAACTGCCGCCGTCTCTACACAAACCGAGGAGACAACAGGTCGCGCAACTGACCGTCCGCCTTGGAAGCCAACTCCCGGGCGTCGCCGGCTTCCCGCAGCAGCCCCTCGATCGCGGCGCCGAGCGCCCGCAGGAGCTCGGCCCGATCGAGGGAGCGGACCAAGGTCTCTTGGAAGGGCGCCGCGACCTCGGCCGGAAGGTCGTCGTATCCCCTGCCCTGCGCCGCCGGCAAATCGCGGCGGCGGCACGCCAGCGTCAGGCCGAGTTCCCGCATCTCCCCGATCCAGTGCTGCGCCTGCCAGAAGCGGCCGCGCTCGACGCAGAACCGGGCCCGCACGGCGTGGTGCACGCCCAAACCAAAGAGATGCGTCATAGACGGCGGCTCGGCGCGCGGATGGTCGACCGCGCTGCCAAAGAGCAGCCGGAACTTCGGCCCGCGCGAGCCGAACGCCGTCGCGGGCGCAAACGACAGATCGACCTGCAGCGCGCCGGGAAACAGAAACACGCGGTAGATCGCCGCGCCCGACGGCAGGTCGAAGAGGTGCACCGCGCCCCACTCGCGCTCGAGCCGGGGCGTCCAGTCGGCCAGCACCTCGCCCAGCGTCGCCGCTTCTCCGACGCCGAAGCCGAGGTCGAGATCCGACCAGCGGTCCCCCGGCCCGTGGGCGGCCGATCCGATCAGCGCCCCCGCGACAATGCGCGCATCCTCGCGCGCCATCGCCAGGATCCCGTCGCGGATGCGGTCGCGCTCCTCGACCGTAAACACGAGCCCGACCCTACGTCTTGGCGATCCCGAGGGGCTGCGCCGGCCTGACCTGGTGCGGCACGCGCGGCTTGATCGGCCGCTCCCGCAGTTCGCGGACGATTTCGACGAGCTCCGCGGCGCCGGCGGCCAGCATCTTCTCGCCCTTCTCCGCGGTCGCGGGCGTCGGATCGCCCTTGATCCCGTTGGTCGAATCGGCGCTCCAATATTCGGTCATCCACAGCGGATTCTTGAACGCGGGATCGGGCTTCCGGCCGGCGAGGTCGCCCCAGAAGTGCGGCGACTGCCGGTAGGTGTCGTCGGCCGCGGCGCGGTCCATCCGGACCCGCGAGGCGTCGACGGCGAGGTACACCGACGTCTCGGCTTCGCAGGCGTGCGACGTCACGCGGGACCCGCGCACGGGGTTGAAGGCGTTGCGGACATCGTGCAGATCCCACCAGGACGTGTACGCGCAGTGCACGTCCGGGCGCTCGACCACGGTGATCCGCGCCGCCATCTCGACGAGCGGCCGGTTACTGCCGTGGCCGTTCACCATCAGGATCTTCGTGAAGCCGTGGTGCGCGAGGCTGCGCGTGATATCGGCCAGGTACTCGACGAAGGTGTTCCAGCGGATCGTGAGCGTCCCCGGAAAGTCCATGTGGTGCGGGCTGTAGCCCACCCGGACGCACGGCAGCAGCGCGATTTCCTCCGGCGCGAGCCGCGCCGCGCGCTCGCAGAACGCGGACGCGATCACGACGTCCGCGTCCACCGGCAGGTGCGGCCCGTGATCCTCGATCGTGCCGACGGGAATCAGCGCGACCCGCCGCGCGCGGACGGCGTCGTTGACTTCCTCCCAGGTCATGTGCTCGTACAGGTACGGCTGTTTAGGCATCCCGCGTGTCCCCCCTATGCGTGGTGTGCATGTCCGTCAACTTCGTCACCGTGGTGCGGTTCCGCGGCCCGGCGGCTCACAGGGTCCGGATGCGCGGATCGAGGACGTCCCGCAGGCCGTCGCCGAGGAGGTTGAAGCCCAGCACCGTCACCGCGATCGCGACGCCCGGCAGGACCGCGATCCACGGATCGATCAGCATGTACTGCCGCGCGGCGCTGAGCATCAGGCCCCAGGACGCCGTCGGCGGCTGCGTGCCGAGCCCGAGGAAGCTCAGCGCGGCTTCCGTCAGGATCGCCGTCGACAGCGAGACGGTCGTCTGGACGAGCAGCGGCGCCGATACGTTCGGCAGCACGTGCCGCACGATGATCGCGCCGTTCGAGGCGCCGATCGCCCGCGCCGCCTCGATATACGGCAGGCCGATGACGGACAGCGTCGGGCCCCGCGCGATCCGGGCGAACGTCGGCGCGTAGACGATGCCGATCGCGATCATCGCGTTGGTGAGGCTTGGCCCGAGGACGCTCGTGAGCGTGATCGCCAGCACGAGGGCCGGCATCGAGAACAGCACGTCCATCACGCGCATCGTCGCGTTGTCGAGCCAGCCGCCGTAGAAACCCGCGGCGATCCCGGAGGACGCGCCGAGTGCCAGCGCGATCACGACCGCGAGCCCGCCGACGTAGAGGGACACGCGCGCGCCGTAGATCAGGCGGCTCAGCTCGTCCCGGCCCAGCTCGTCGGTCCCGGCCGGATGCGCGCCGCCCGGCGCCTGCAGCGGCTGCGCGATCTGCGACACCGGGCTGTACCCGGTGAGCAGCGGCGCGGCGAGCGCGATGAAGACGGTGAGCCCGATGATCACCGCGCCGACGGCCGCGGTCGGGTTGCGGCGCGCGAGGCGCCAGAGACGCGCGCTCGCCCCACCGCCGCCCGGCCGCGCGCTCTGCCGCCGGGTGGCGGACGCGCCGGGCAGCGGACCGAGGTCCGTGGGGTTCGAGCCCGGACTCATTCGTACCGGATCCGGGGATCGAGCGACGTATACAAGAGGTCCACCGCGAGGTTGACCGCGGCGAACGTCACCGCGAACAGCATCACGGTCCCCTGCACGACCGGATAGTCGCGCTGGTACACGCCGTTCAACAGCATCCAGCCCAGGCCGGGCAGCCCGAAGATCTGCTCGGTGATCACAACGCCGCCGAGGAGAAACCCGCTCTGCAGTCCCAGTATGGTGATGATCGGAATGAGCGCGTTGCGCAGCGCGTGCCGGAGCAGCACCGTGGCGCCGCGCAGCCCCTTGGCGCGGGCGACCTTGACGTACTCCTGGCCGAGGACTTCGAGCATCGACGACCGGGTCATCCGGACCACGACCGCGGCGAGCCCCAGCGCGAGCGACGTGACCGGCAGCAGCATCTGCTGCGCGTTGGTCCAGGGCGACACCCAGAGCGGCGTGAAGATGAGCGCCGGCAGCCAGTGGAACGCGTACGACGCCAGGATGATCAGCATGATCGCGGTCCAGAAGTTCGGCACGGACAGGCCGAGCAGCCCCACGATCTGCGCGAGGGCCTTGACGCGGGCGCTCGGCGTGACGCTGGCCAGGATGCCGAGCGGGATGCCGACCGCCGCCACGACGGCGATCGTGAGCACGGCGAGCTCGACGGTGATCGGCAGCCGGGCGGCGATCAGTTCGCCGACCGGCTGCTGGGTGCGGAACGACCACCCGAGGTTGCCGTGCACGAGGTTCCACAGCCACAGCCCGTACTGCACGGGCAGCGGGCGGTCCAGGCCAAACTGGTGCAGCACCATCGCGCGCTGCTCGGGGCCGAGGCGCCCCTCCGTTCCGGCGAGGATGTCGACGATCGTCCCCGGGAGGAGGCGCACCAGGCCGAAGATGAGGGCGGAAACGCCGACTAGGGCCGCGACGGTCCACGCGCCGCGGCGGAGGAGGTAACGCATCGGGGATTAGACGGGCGCGGCGGGCGCATCCCGGGGGATGCGAACCCGCCGCGCCGCGAGAAGAACCCCGCTCAGGCTAACCAGGCCTGCTTCAGCAAGAACCGGCGTCCGGTGAACGACTGGGAGAACCCCTGCAGCCGGGTCGAGATTGCGTCGATGTTGTATTTCACGTGCCACCACCAGTTCGGCGACTCGTCGAGCAGCGTCTTCTGGATCTCAATGTACAGGCTCTTCCGCTGGTCGTGGTTGAAGATCGAGCGCGCCTGCACCATCAGCGGGTCGAGCTTCGGGTTGGTGTAGCCGCCGTCGTTGATCGGCCCCTTGCTGTAGAAATACGGATAGATGTAGCCGTCCGGATCGGGCCGGAAGGTGTTGCCCGAGCAGAAGATCTCCCCGCCCTCCTGGCCGTGGGTCACGAGCTCGCGGTTGTGGTCGGCGACGAACGCCCCCCACTCCATCTGCTGCACCTGGGCGTCGATCCCGAGCTTCTTCAGGCTGTCCTGGACGACCAGCGTCGTCGCCACATACTCGGGGTACTGCGGCGAGCACAGCAGCGTGACGCGGAAGCCGCCGTTCGGATAGCCGGCCTCGGCGAGCAGCTTCTTCGCGCCCGCGATGTCCGGCTTGTTGTACGGCAGAAGATTGGCCGGCACGTACCAATCGCCGTAGCCGGTCGGGATCGGGCCCGACGGCACCGCCGCGCCGAACGCCGCCTTTTGGATCACCTCGTTCGTGTCGACCGCCATGCGCATCGCCTTGCGGACGCGCCAGTCGTTGAGAGGCTTTCGGGCGACGTTGATGTAGTGCAGCGTCACGTTCGCGACGAGACCCCGCAGGATGGAGACGCCCGGCACGCCCTTGAGCTGGGCTTCACCCTGCGCGCTCACTGACGCGTACTGGATCTGTCCGGCCCGCAGCGCCGCGAGACGGGCGTTCTCCTCGGTGAGAATCTTGAACGTCATGCCGTCGAGGTACGGCAGCGGCTTGTCCCAGTAGTCGCCGTGCCGCGCATAGGTGATGTGATCTTGCGGGACGTACTCAGCGAGCTTGAACGGCCCCGTCCCGACCGCGTGGATCTTGAGATTGTCGCGCTCGGCCAGGCCCTTCGGAATGATGCCGGAGGCGCGCATGCCGGCGAACGATCCAAGCAGGCCCGGATACGGCGCGCTGAGGTTGATCTGAACCGTCAGCGGGTCGACGACCTTGGTTTCGGCGATCGTGTCGAACCAACCGCGCCAGGGCGACGCGGTCTTCGGATCGACGATCCGGTCGACGGTGTATTTCACGTCATCGGCGGTCATCGTCTGGCCGTTATGGAACTTTACGTTCGGCCGCAGGTGGAAGATGTAGGTCTTGCCGCCGTTCTGGGTCTCCCACTTCTCGGCCAGCATCGGGACGATCTGGTTCTTGTCGTTGTAGCCGGTGAGGCTCTCGTAGATGTGCTCGTAGGCCTGCGCGGACGAGAAGTTGGAGTTGGTATGCGGATCGAGGCTGACCGGGTCCACCTCGGCCGCGGCCACCAACATGCCGCCGCGCTTCGGCGCCGCCGCGGCGCCGAACGCCTCCGGCAGCCCGGTCCCGCGAACGAGATCGAGCCCGGCGAGTCCTCCGCCGAGCGCGAGACCACCGGCGAGTACCTGTCTCCGGGTCATCCTGCTATTGGACGTCGTTCGTGCCATCGTCCACCCCCCTGGATCTGATGCGCACAAGCCTTTGAAAATACGGCCCGCCCGTCGCAGAGGTTCGTTCCATAGAATCACCGGGTCTCCTGTACACCGTGCGCCGCGGGCCGGTCACGAGTACCTGAGGCGCGGATCGAGGTAGTCCCGAAGGCCGTCCCCGAGCAGGTTCAGGCTCAACACGCTGAGCACGATGGCGGCCCCCGGGAAGATGCTGATCCACCAGGCTTGGCGGAGATACACCTGCCCCTCGCTGATGATCCCGCCCCACGTCGGAATCTGCGGCGGAATACCGACCCCAAGGAAGCTCAGCGCCGCCTCGCCGAGCATCGCGTACGCGGTGATAAACGTCGCCTGGACGATCACCGGGGACGCCGTATTGACCAGGATGTGGCGGAGCAGGATGCGCGCGACCGGCGCGCCCAACGCCCGGGCGGCCTCGACGTACTCCTGGGAGGCCACAACCAGCACGGAGGCGCGCACGATCCGCGCGACGCGCGGCGTGTACACGAAGCCGAGCGCGATCACCACGTTCCGGGCGCTCGGGCCCAGCGACGCCATGAGCGCGATCGCGAGCAGGATATCCGGGAACGCCATCAGCCCGTCCATCACCCGCATCAAGAGGCGGTCCGCCCGGCGGTTGGTCCCGGCGATCAGGCCCACGGCGATGCCGGCCGTCGTCGCGAGCGCAGTGACGAGCGCGCCCACCGCGAGCGACAGCCGCGCCCCATACAGCGTCCGGCTGAGGATGTCGCGGCCGAACTCGTCGGTGCCGAACGGATGCGCGTGGCCCGGCGCGGCGAGGCGCGCGGGCACGTCGAGGGCGATGGGATCGTACGGCGCGAGCTGCGGCGCCAGGAGCGCCGCTCCCAGCACGACCAGCAGCAGCACGAGGCCCACGGCCACGATGCGCCGCCGCCGCACCATGCGCGCGAGCAGGGCGACCGGGCCGCGACGGCCGAACCGGCCCCCGGCGACCGGCATGCCGGCCGGCACCACGGAAGGACGCGCGGTTTGGTCCGCCGCCGTCAATACCGGACCCGCGGATCGACGACGAAGTACATCATGTCGACGGCCAGGTTGACGAGGACGTAGATCGTCGCAACCAGCAGCACCACGCCCTGAATCACGGGGTAGTCGCGCCGCAGCACGGAGGAGACCACCAACTGCCCGATGCCGGGGAGGCTGAACACCGTCTCCGTCACCACCGCGCCCCCCATCAGCGCCGCGAAGGTCAGCCCGATCACGGTGAGGATCGGCACGAGCGCGTTGCGCATGGCGTGCCTGAAGATCACGCGCGGCCGCGGCAGGCCCTTCGCGCTCGCGGTGCGGATGTAGTCGTTGCCGAGCACGTCGAGCAGGCTGCTGCGCGTGAACCGGATGATCAGCGAGGAGTTCGGCAGCCCGAGCGCCAGCGCCGGCAGGAGCAGATAGTGCAGGCTCAGCCCCAGCCCGGCGCCGGGCGGCCGGTACCCGGACGACGGCAGCCATCCCAGATCAACCGCGAACAGCACGATCAGCGACAGCCCCAGCCAGAAACTGGGCACCGCCGCCCCCAGCATCGCGAGCGCGAGGCTGGCCTGGTCGAGCCACGAGTTGCGGAAGACCGCGGAGACGATGCCGACGGGAATCCCGATCGCGAGCGCCACGCCGAGCCCGAGCAGAGAGAGCATCGCGGTCGGGCCGGCGTGCTCGACGATGTCGGTCGTCACCGGCAGGTGCAGAAAGAACGACAGCCCCAGGTCGCCCCGAACCGCGCGGCCGATCCACAGCGCAAACTGCAGCGGCAGCGGGCGGTCGAGACCGAGATCGTGCCGCAGCGCGGCCACCTGCTCCGCGGTGGCATCCTGCCCGAGCAGCACGCGCGCCGGGTCCCCCGGCGTGACGTGGATCAGCATGAACACCACGACCGCGACGACCAGCAGCACCGGCAGCAGCGCCGCCAGCCGTCCCGTCAGGTACGAGAGCACGAGTTAGCCGGCGTTGATTACATCACAGCCGGCCGACCGGCGGCCGGCATCACTTCACCGCGGCCACGTTCCACGGCACGATCCAGTACGAGGCCCGGAACGTCTCGAGCGCCCGGCTCCGCAGCATCAGTGTGTAGAACTCGCCGGGCCGGACGATCGGCGCTTCCTTGTACATGAGCGCCTGGAGCTTGGACCACGTCTTCACGCGGGCGGCCGGGTCGGACTCGCTCGTGAACTCGCCGAGCAGCGAGTTCTTCGTCGACGTGTCCCACCACCCCGGGTACGCCGAGCTGAACACGGTGATCAGCGCCGGATCGGGCACGAACCCGTGCGAGGTGGTGAACAGGTCGTAGTCGGCGGGCTTGCCGCGGTGGTCGAGCACGCCCGCCCACTCCAGCACCTGCATGTCGACCGTGAATCCGGCGTGCTGCAGCTGTGACGTCGCCACCACGGTGCTCTTGAACATGTAGTCGTACTGCTGGGTCGTGAGCCACCGCACCGGCTGGCCGGAGTAGCCGGCCTCCTTCATCAGCTCCTTGGCCCGCGCCACGTTGTGGACGTTGTACCACTCCGAGCCCGCCGTCGTGTACCACGGCGTCCCCTTCGGGTACACGCTCGGGTACAGCGAGTACAGGTCCGGATTCCCGAAGGTGGCCGACATGATCGGCTGCATGTCGAGGGCGACCAGGACAGCCTCGCGCAGCTTCTCGTTCGTCATGATGCCCTGCTTCTTGTTGAAGAAAAACGTGAGGAACGACCCCGGCCGGATGATCTCCGGGACCACCCGCTGGTCGTTCTTCAACGAGGCGTAGGCATCTTGGTTGATGCCGTCGGCGACGTCGTAGTCGCCGCTCTGCACCCCGGCGATCCGCGTCGCCACCTGCGAGACGGGATAGTAGAGAACCTCGTCCGCCCATGCCTCGCGCCGGCCGGCGTATCCGTTCGCCGGCTCGCTGCGCGCGGCGTAGTGATCGAAGCGCGCGAGCTTGACGTAGCGGTCCGGCGCCCACTCGACGAAGCGGTAGGGGCCCGTCCCGACGAACTGTTTGAGCGGGCTGGTGCCGGCCGCCTCGACGATCTCGCGCGGCATGATCGCGGCGGCGCCGTTCGGCAGCGCGAGAAACGCCAGCAGCGGCGCGTACGGACGCTTCAGCTTGATCACGACGCCGTCCGCCAACGGCTGCACGCTGTCCACGTTCTGGTAGACGGAGGGGCCGCGGGGGCTGACCCGGCCCCAGCGGTTCAGTGACGCGACGACGTCCGCCGGCGTCACGTCGCGTCCGTTGTGGAACGGGACGTTCTTGCGGAGGGTGATGGTGTAGGTCAGGCCGTCCTTGCTCACGTTATACGACGACGCGAGCAGCGGCTGGATCCGCCAGTTGGCGTCGAAGATAAAGAGCTCCTCGAAGACCGGGAGCGTGATCGTGGACGTGAGGTCGGCCGTCGTCGCCACGGTGTCGAGCGTGAGCGGCTCGCCGATCTCGGCGATCCGCAGCGTGCCGCCGCGCCGCGCCGCCGCCGCGGCGATCCCCGCGTCCCGGGTCCCGCCCAGCCATCCCGGCGCCCCCCGATCGGTTCCGGCGGCCAGTCCCGCCCCGGCGGCCGCCGCCACGGTCAACAGTCCGCGCCGCGTGATCCGCGTCACTGCGTCCCCCTTGTCCCGATCCTGAGCCACGGCCAGCCCTCCTCGTTTGTCACGGCGCAGGCAAGCCTGTCTGCGCGCGCGCCCCGTATAAGGGTCCCACCGTCTTTGTCGCGGCGACGCGTTCTCCCTCCGGCGCATCCGATCTCGTTTTCGTCGGCGGCCCGGGGCCGGGTATAAACTTCGATGTGGCCATCCTCCAAGTCTTGATCGGACTCGCCCTGCGGTCGCTGGGACGCGTCGCCAACACGGCGCTGGGATGGGCCACGGTGCTGCTGTTCGGGCGGATCCCGCAGCAGCGCCAGATCATCGTCACGACCATGGCCTTCGGGTCGGTCGTCTGGTTGGTCGCGATCACCGGCATTGTGTGGCCCGCGTTCGCGGCGTTCCTGCTCGCCTTTGTGACCCTGGCGCCGTGGGTGAACCAGGCCTGGATCCGCGTGGCGATGCTTGCCGCCGCCGCGGCGATTCCGCTGGTCGTCGGTGCCGCTGCGCTGCTTCTGATCGATCCGCCGTACCGGCCGCGCGGCGCGGCCAACATCGCGCGGGAGCTGCTCCCGGGCTATCGTTACACGCTTGGCATGGCCGTCACGCTGATCGTCACCGCCTTCATCGCCCCCGTCACCCAGGTACGGACGCTGCTGCACCGCTGGACCACGCGGCACATGCCGGTGGTCATTCACGCCGCGCACTACGACGCGGTAGTCCGGGAGATCGAGGGCGTCCTGGCCGGCGGCGGCATCGGCGTGCGCCGGGTGCCGACGAGTCCGCTCATCAGCGGACCGATCCGCATGCTGGTGCTCTTGATCGGCGGGACGGTTGCCGGCATGGTGACGCACGACCTGGCGACCTTCGCCGGCGCCGGCCTCGAAGTGACGGTACACCCGTTCGACATCGTCATCACCGGGCACGTCCGGCGCGTGACCGCGGTCCAGGCCCTGCTCACCGAAATGCTGCCCTTCACCCCGGCCTACCTGACCTGGACGCGGGACGCCAACGAGATCGAGGACCGGCTTCGCGAAGCCTGGCGCGCCCACACGGCGCAGGAGGCGCATCGTTTGCCCGCGCCGCAGGCACAGAAGCGGCCGGAGGTCCCTGGGCCCGCGGCGGTCGCCCTGCCGGCGCTCGACGACATCGAGCGCACGATCCGGCACACCGGCGTCGCGTTCGAGGAGTGGGAAGTGCTGTTTCGCGAGTTCCTGCTCGTGGAGCGGCGGATGCGGCTCGCCGCGCTCCGGGGCGAGGACGTCCCGGAGATCCGCCGGGCCGGCTGACGCGCCGAGGCCGGTGTTGGTCTAGAACACGTCGATTCGCGCCACCCGTTGCGTGGTCGTATCGACCCAGAAGCGGATGCCGCCGTACTCCATCTTCCGCATGCCGGCCTCGCCGAGCGTGACCGCGCCCGGCGACCCCATGGCCAGCTGCACGCCGAGCAGCGCGGACCCGCGCACGCCCCCGGGCCCGGACGTGTGCAGGTTCTTTTCGGTGGTGTACGCCGGGAGGTAGCGGACGCTAACCTGTGTGATCCGCCCGTCCGGAAGGCACGTCACCGCAAACCCGCTCGCCGCGGCAGAGCCGTCGTGCGCCGGACTGGTATACCACCGGTATTCGCGCAGCCGCGCGGGCCCGTCGACCACCACCGCGCTGGACTTGTAGGGACCGAGCGCCGCCGCGGCCCGCGCGAGCGGCACCCCGAGGGCGACGGCTCCGATCCCCTGTCCGGGCACGATCTGGTGCGCCGTTGCCGCGTACGACGTCCCGCCCGCGAGCAGCGCTACGAGCGCGGCCGCCGCCAAGTGTCTGATCGGCGCTACCTCGCGCGCGCGAATTTCTGCAGGCTGCGCAGTTCGCGGGGCGGGGTCAATCCCTTACCGCGGATCGTGTACGAGACCTCTCCGACGTAGACGTCGCCCCGCGAATCGACGGCCACCGTGTGCGGGGCGACGAACTCGCCCGGGCCGCTTCCGGGCAGCGGCGCGCCGATCCGCGCGATCCGCTCGCCGGACGGCGCGAAAATCGAGAGGCGGGCGCCGAGGTTCTGGATCCCCTCGCTGACCCCGATGCTGGAGCACAACTCCCCGACGTAGATGCGGTCCTGGTCGCCCTGGCGGTCGACGTACAGGCCGCACGGACGGTACAGGTTGTTCCACTGGCCGACGAAGCGGCCGCCCCCGTCGAAGATCTGGACGCGGAAATTCTCGCGGTCCGCGACGTAGACGCGGCCCTGCCGGTCCACCCCGACGTTGTGGGGCAGGTTGAACTGGCCCGGGTCGGTGCCCGGCTCGCCCCACGACCCGAGATGCCTGCCGTCCGCGGTGAATCGGTGCACGCGCGTGTTGCCGTAGCCGTCGGTAATGTAGAGCGAGCCGTCCGCGGCCAGCGCGACGTGCGTCGGCCGGTTGAAGGGCGTGCCGCTCCACTTCGGCGCCGGCTTGTTGGGGGTGCCGATTGTCAGCAGCACCTTGCCGTCCAGGGTGCAGTGGCGGATCGTGTGGTCGCCGTCGTCGACGAGCCAGAGCGTATCGTCGGGCGCCATCGTCGCGGCGTGGGGCCGCGTGAACGCGCCCTCGCCCCACGAGCCGACGAATGCGCCGTCGCGGTCGAGCACGATCACCGGATGCTTGCCGCGGTTGAACACGTAGGCGCGGTCCTGCCGGTCCACCGCCACGCCCGAGACCTCGAGGTACGACCAGCCGTCCGGCAGCCTGCCCCAGTTGTCCTGAACCTCGTACGTGTGCTCCCCGGTGCCGACGCGCATCGCGGCCCTCCCCTGGTCAGTCTTCCACCGTGGCGGTAGACGACGTGTTCGCGGATCGGCGAAGCGTTTCCCCTCGGGGGGCCCCGGAGCCGGCGGCTACCCGCCGCAAGGCCAAGTCAGCGCAGGGAACGCCCGGCCGGCCTGCGAAGTCGAACCGCATCATGGCCGGCCGTCATTTTCTGCAGATCCCGGGTCCCACCAACGTCCCCGAGCGCATCCTGCGCGCGATGGACCGCGCCGTGGTCGACCACCGGGGACCCGATCTTCCCGCCGTCGTGCACGAAGCGGTTGCGGGATTGAAGCAGGTGTTCGGCACGGCGCGGGGCGAGATCGTCCTGTACCCGGCATCGGGCACCGGCGCGTGGGAGGCCTCGCTCGTCAACACGCTCAGCCCCGGTGACCATGTGCTCGCCTTCGTCAACGGCCACTTCAGCCAGCTCTACGCCGAGTGCGCGCGGCGGCTCGGGCTCACGGTCGAGACGGTCGAAGTGCCCTGGGGCGAGGCCGTGCCGCCGGAACAGGTGCGCGACCGCCTGTCGCGCGACGGGGAACGCCGGTACCGCGCGGTGCTCGTCGTGCACAATGAGACGTCGACCGGCGTCACGACGGATCTCGCGGCCGTCCGCGCGGCGATCGACGCGGCCGGGCACCCCGCGCTCTACTTCGTCGACGTCGTGAGCGCCCTCGGCAGCATCGACCTACGATTCGACGAGTGGAAGATCGACGTCGCGCTGACCGGGACGCAGAAGGGGCTCATGCTGCCGCCGGGTATGGCGGTGCTGTGCGCGGGCCCGCGCGCCCTCGAAGCGGGCGAGCGGGCGACGCTGCCGCGGTACTTCTTCGACTGGCGCCCCGTCGTGCGGGAGATGCAGCGCGGCTACTTCCCCTACACGCCGGCGACGCTGATGCTGTACGGACTGCGTGAAGCCGTGCGCATGCTGCTCGAAGAGGGCCTGCCGAACGTATTGGAACGCCATCGCCGGCTCGCCGAGGGCGTACGGCGCGCCGTCACGGCCTGGGGCCTCGAGAACCTGTGCGCGCGCCGGGAGTGGTACTCGAACAGCCTCACCGCGGTCGTGGTCCCGCACGGCGTCGACTCCGACGCCGTCGTCCGTGCCGCGGCGGCGCGGCTCAACCTCTCGCTCGGCGTCGGGCTCGGCCGGGTGAAGGGCAAGGTCTTTCGGATCGGGCACCTCGGCGCGCTGAACGAGCTCGAGGTCCTCGCGACGCTCGCCGGCACCGAGCTGGCGTGTACCATGGCCGGCGTCCCGGTCCCGCTCGGCGCGGGCGTGACGGCGTGCGAGCGCTATTTCGCCGAGCAGTACGCCGGCACGGCGCCGGCCAGGCCCACGGCCGCGAAGGCGGCCCTCACCTAACCGTCCCGGGCCGCCCGTCCACCCGCCAACAGCCGGTCGACCGCCGTCCTGTCCGGCACGCCGCCCGTCTCGCACCGCAGCGCGGCCGCGGCGGACGCGAAGCGCAGCGCCGCCTCCGGATCGCATCCTTCGCCCAGCGACAGCGTGAACGCGCCGTGAAACACGTCCCCCGCGCCGGTGGTGTCGCGGGCGGCCACGTCGAACGCCGGCACCCGGCCGCCGTCGTGCACCACGCCCCGCGCGCCGAGGGTAACCGCGCCCCACACGCCGTCCGCGCGCAGCCGTTCGAGTAAGGCGCCGGCGCCGCCGGCCTGCCGCGCCATCTCCTCGTCCGCGACGACGTGGGTCGCGGCGCGCGCCAGCGCCCGCGTCTCCGCGGTGTCGACATCGGAAAAATCCATCACGACCGGAACGCCCGCCGGCCGCGCGGCGGCGGCGAGCGCCTGCCCCGCGCGCGGGAACCGGCTGTCCACCAACACCGCGCCCGCGCCTTCGAGGGCCGCGATCGGGGCCCACGCGGGGTCATCGTGCAGCGCCTCGCCCGGGTACGCGCAGATGAACCGCTCCCCTCCCGGCACGATCACGATCGACGAGACGGCCGTCTTGCCGGCCGCCGCCACGCTCATGAACCGGGTATCGACGCCGTAGGATTCCAGAGCCGCCGCCACGCGAACGCCCGCGGGGTCCCCGCCCCGTGGACCGGCGAAAATCGCCGTACCACCGAGACGCGCCACCGTGGCCGCCGCCACGGCGGCCCCGCCGCCAAGATCTTCCACGTAGGCCGTCGCCGGCGTCCGGCCGCTCACCGGCGGCCAGGTGTCCACCCAGATGCGGTGGTCGAGGACGGCCAGGCCGAGCAGGACGACGCGAGGCATCGTTGGGGCGCCGCGGGGAACGAGCGCGAGTCCGCCGGTCTTACGAGGACGCGCGCGCCCGCACGCGCTCGCCCGCGAGGCGCCTGAAGTTGCCTTCGTCGATCATCCGGCGGCGGTCCGCGGAGATGCCGCTCTCGTCGAGATCCGCGATGGTGTCGCGGATGTAGCGGGCGCCGCCTTCGGGGTCGAACGGCGTGTCGCTGCCGAACAGCACGCGCTCCGGCGGAAAATACGCGAGGCCGCAGCGCATCGCGTGGGCCGCGCCGAAGAGCGCCGTGTCGGCGTAGAAGCGCGGGAAGTACCACGCCGGCGGATGCGCGAGCGGCACCGGCAGCGTCTCGGTCTGTCCCTCCGCGCCCCGCGTGCCGAATTGCTCGAACCCGCCGTTCATGCGGCCGACGAAATGGGGCGCCATCCCGCCGAAGTGATGCGCGACGATCACCGCATCGGGGTGCCGGTCGAACAATCCGGTGAAGACGAGGCGCGCCATCGCCACCGTCGTCTCGTACGGCCAGCCGAAGATCTGCCAGAGGTCGTATCGCGATTGGGTTTCCGTCACGTAGTCGGCGAACGCCGGCGCGCGCGCCGGATGAAGAAAGACCGGCATCCGCCGCCGCGCGGCCTCCTCGATGACCGCAAGCGTCGGCGGCTCGTCGAGCGGCCGTCCCGCGACGTTGGAGTAGATCTGCACGCCGACGAACGCGGGATGTCCGGCGAGCCGCTCGAGCTCCCGCAGACTGGCGTCGGGATTGTTCAGCGGCAGCCCGCCGAAGGCGCCGGCAAAGCGGTCGGGGTGCGCGGCGACCAGCTCGGCCAGTTCGTCGTTGGCCACGCGGGCCAGGCCCGGCGTGGTCTCCGGCGAGCCCAGGCGGTCGATCGACGGCAGCGCGAGCGACAGCACCTGCCGGTACTCCCCGAAGCCGTCCATGATGCGGAACCGCACGTTCAGATCGAACAGACACGGGATGCCCTTCATGCGCTTCGCCATGAAGAATCCCGGCATCGCGTTCAGCTTCGCGAAATACCGCGCCGGGAGAACGTGCGCCGCCACGTCGATGCGCATGGCCATGGGGTACGCCGCCGCGCGATACGCTCCTCCAGGAGGCCGGCGGGCGGCCGCGTCAGGCGCCGCCGCCCGCCATCACCCGTCCTCCCTGCACGACGAGCGAGACGCGCCGCAGCGCCGCGATATCGGCCGTGGGATCGCCGTCGACCGCGACCAGGTCGGCCACCTTGCCCCGGGCGATCACGCCGAGCCGGTCGGCGGCGCCGAGCGCCTCCGCCCCGTGCCGCGTCGCGGCGACCAGCGCCTCGGACGCGCGCATGCCACACTCCACCATGTGCGCGAGCTCCTCCGGCAGCGACTCGAACCTGCCCAGCCCGAAGAAGATGTCCGTACCCGCCGCCATCGTGACCCCGGCCGCCATCGCGATCTGGTAGCTCTCCGCGGCGCGCTTCGCGCGGACGGGAATCGACCGCATCATCGGGACCGCTTTGTACTCCTCCCACCGGTCCATGAGCAGTTTCAAGACGAGCAGCGTCGGCACCATGGTGATCCCGCGGTCCGCCATGGCGCGGGCGGTGGCTTCGTCGAGGTCGCAGCCGTGCTCGATCGTATCCACACCCGCGCGGATCGCCATCTTGGTGGACTCGAGCAGCGACGCGTGGCACGCCACCCGGCGGCCGAGCCGGTGCGCCTCGTCGACAATGGCGTCCATCTCGTCCTGGGTGAACTCCACCACGTTGAGCGGGCCGTTCGTCGTCACCTTGATGCAGTCGGCGCCGGCCCGGACCTGCTCCCGCACCGCCCGCCGGCAGTCGTCCGGGCCGTCCGCCTCGCGCGCCGTGCCCGGGGGAGCCGGCGGCTCGGAGCCGTGGCCGCCGGTCATGCAGATGATTTGGCCGCACGGATACACGCGAGCGCCCGGCAGGTCGCCGCGGGCCACGGCGTCCCGGACGGCCATGCCTACCCCGCCCTGCGTGCCGACGTCGCGGAGACAGGTGATCCCGGCGAGCTGGGCGGTCCGTACGTTGCGGGCCGCCGCGAGGGCCACCGCGGCCACGTTCGGCACCGCCGCCCTCGTACCCCAGCCGAGATGCACGTGCAGATCGATCAGCCCCGGCAGCAGCGTGCGGCCCGAGAGATCGATCGTGCGGGCGGACCCGTCGTCTCCGGCCGCGTCGCCGGGCAGCACGTCCGCGATGAGGTCGTCCTCGACCACTACGGTGTGCCGCTGTGGAGCGCCGCGTCCGGTGCCGTCGAAGACGCGGGCTCCACGCAAGATCGTCCGGCTCATCGCGATGCGCTCCTCGTCTGGACTGTCGGTGATGTTACGGCCGCCGAGAGAATTTGACCTGCACAAACGAGAAGGGAGCGGCGCGGAACCCGCTCCCTCCCCGGCGATCCGATCCGCGGCCGCCCGCGCGGCGGGCCCGACGTCAGGCCGCGTGCCCGACGATGAGGCCGTTGGCGCCGAGGCCGTTCAACGGCACCGTTTCAATCCTGCGAAAACCTGCCTCGTCCAACATCGCCTCGTACTCGGCCGCGGTGTAATTGCGGCCTCCCTCGGTGGCCACCAGCATGGTCATATTCATGAGGGCGGCGGGAGGCGGCCCGGTTTTGTCGTCGTTGACGAGCAGCTCGCTCACCAGGAGAACCCCGCCGCGTGAGAGCGCCGCGCGGCACTTGTGCAAGATCTCACGATTGCTCGCCTCACTTTCCCCGTGCAGAATCATGGAGAGGAGAATCACGTCGTGGTTCTCCGGCAGGGCCTCATCCTTGAAAAAGTCCCCCGCGACCGTGCCGATCCGATCGCCGAGGCCGGCCTCCTCGATGTTGCGGCGGGCGATCTCGACGATCAACGGCAAATCGTACACGGTCGCGCCCAAGTGCGGGTACCGCCGGCAGAGTTCCACGTCGAAGGCGGCCGAGCCGCCGCCGACGTCGAGGAGGCGGCGGAAGGGGCGGAAATCGAACGCGTCGGCCAGCGCGCTGGCCGTGATCGTGGAGAGCGAGTGCATCGCCCCCCAAAAACTCTCCATGATGGCCGGATCGGCGGTCTCGTACATCGACGTCTGCCGCTCCGGATCGTAGGCCGTCGGACGGTTTTGGCGCACGGCATCGCCGAGCCGGGCGTACGCCGGATAGATAAGCCGGTCCTGCATCCGGACGAAGCCGCCGAAATAATAGCGTTTCCCGCGGACGAGAAACTCCTCGGCCAGCGGGCTGTTGCGGTAGCGTCCACCCTCTTTCGTCAGCAGGCCGAGTGATGCGCAGGCTGTCAGCAGCATCTCGGCCGGACGGTGTTCGATGCCGGCGTCCTCGGCGAGTTGCTCGGGCGTCGTCCCCGGCGTTCCCGACATCCGCGTGAACAGATCCAGCTCATTCGCCACCGCGAACGTCTTGAAGGCCCAGTGCGCCGTTGCCAGCTGCAGCAGCGGCGCCGGACTCAGGGCACCCTCCGAACCACGATGCGCCATCGATGGCTCCTCCGGTGAGGCGTCCGGAACAAATCACAGTACAATACTGTTCCCTTATTACGTCTCGCATGCTAGCATGAAGGCGGGATGGTGTCAATAATGAGAACACATGTCTGTGTAGTGATATCCGATGCCGCGTAAATACGAGCTCAGGGCCCGGGCCGCGCGGCAGGAGGACACGCGGCGGCGGATTGTGGACGCCACCGTCGAGCTGCACCGGACGATCGGGCCCGCCCGCACGAGCATCAGCGCCATCGCCAAACGGGCGGGCGTCCAGCGGCACACTCTCTACCGCCACTTCCCCGACGAGCTCTCGGTGTTCAAGGCCTGCAGCGAGCGGTATCGTGCGCTCAACCCCCTCCCCGAACCGGGACCGTGGCGCGCCGTCGCGGACCCTCAGGAGCGGCTTCGAATCGGACTGAACGCGGCCTACGCCTATTACGCGCGCCATGAGGAAATAATGACGAACGTGCTGCGGGATGCCGAGGTGATGGGGCCGCCGATCGGCATGGCGTTCTTCAAGCATCGCGACGAGATGCTCGCGGTGCTCGGGCGTGGGTGGCGGCTCGGGCGCCGCGGCGGCAGGCTCATCCGCGCCGTCCTCAGGCTTGCCCTTGATTTCCAGACCTGGCGGCTGCTCGTCCGGCAGGGCGGCCTAGACCGTGCCGAAGCCGTCGAGGCCATGGCCGCGCTGGTGGAGTTTGCCGGGGCCGGCCCGGCCGCCGTTAGATCTGCAGCCGGGGATCGAACGCGTCCCGCAGCCCGTCGCCCACAAGATTGAACGCCATCACCGCGAGAAACACGCAGAGGCCGGGGAAGAACGACACCCACCAGGCCACGCCCAGATACTCCCGGCCGTCGGCGATGATGTTGCCCCAACTCGGCTGCGGCGGCTGCACCCCGAGCCCCAGGAAGCTCAGGCCGGCCTCCGTCAGGATCGCCAGCCCGACCCGCAGCGTCGCCGAGATCACGATCACCGGCACGACGTTCGGCAAGAGGTGCCGCACGATGATGCGGGTGTTGGACGCGCCGGTCGCGCGGACGGCCGTGACGAAGTCCCGCGCGCGCAGCGCGAGTACCTCCACCCGCACGAGCCGCGCCGCGGGCGGCCAGGCGGTCAGGCCGATGATCCAGATCAGCCGGCCGACGCTCGGGCCGAACAGCGCGAGAAACGCCACCGTCAGGAAGAACACGGGAATCGCCAGCACCACGTCGGTGACGCGCATCAGGACGCCGTCGACGTAGCCGCCGAAGAAGCCGGCGATCGTCCCGACGAGCACGCCGGCCACGATCGAGACCAGCATCGACAGCACTCC